>NZ_ADXM01000046.1:0-128682 GCF_000179255.1 Synechococcus sp. CB0205 | reverse complement strand
TGCTGGCCTGCAGCATGCAGCGCGGGGCCGTGCGCCAGCTGCCGGCGCTGACGAGCCAACTGCAGGTCCCCAGCCTCTGGGTGGTGGGCAGCAAGGACACGGTGATGGAGCCGCGCTACGTCCGCCATCTCTCGGGCTATGCCCCCAATGCCGAGGTGCAGGAGCTCGAAGGGGAAGGGCATCTGCCGATGCGCAGCGCCCCAGACGCCCTCGCCCGTGTCATCGAGGACTGGCTGGATCGAACCTTGTCCTAGAGCCTGGCCAGACCGCGTTCCTGCAGGTCGGCCAACTGGGCATAGAGACCACCGGCTGCCCGCAGGGCCGTGTGAGTTCCCTCTTCGATCAGGCGACCGCGCTTGAGCACCAGGATGCGGTGGGCTGCCTCCACCGTGGCCAGGCGGTGGGCAATGACGATGGCCGTCCGTTGGCGCAGAACCCGATCGAGATCCCGCTGCAGGGTGGCCTCGGTGGACGGGTCCAGGAAGGCCGTGGCCTCGTCCATCACCAAGACCGAGGGATTGCGGATCGCCACCCGCGCCACCGAGAGCAACTGGCGCTCACCGGAGGAGAGGTTGCTGCCGCGCTCGCGCAGCTCTGTGGCCAACCCGGAAGGCAGTCGATCGAGCAGGGGCTCAAGACCCAGCTCCGAGCAGAGGCGCTCGAGCTCGACATCGCTGATGGCGCCATCGAGGCGCAGGTTGTCGGCCACGTTGCCGCTGAACAGGAAGGTGTCCTGCAGCACCACCCCGAGGCGCTGGCGCAGGGTGGGGATCGGCAACTCGCGGATGTCCACGCCATCCAGCAGGATCCGGCCCTGCTGGGGTTCATAGAGGCGGCAGAGCAGGCGGATGATGGTGGTCTTGCCCGAGCCGGTCGGACCGACCAAGGCCACATGCTCCCCAGGGGCAATCCGGAAGGAGAGGTCCGTCAGGATCGGATCGTCCGGGCGGTAGGCGAAGGAGACGTTTTCAAAAATCACCTCACCGGCGCTGCTGAAGTCGCTGCCACTGCGAATGGCGGCCGAAGAGCGCTGATTCAGGGGCAGCTCCTGAATCTCAATGGGCTCCTCCAGCAGCTCACCGATGCGCTCGACAGCGGTCAGGCCGCCTTGGATCTGAGTGAAGCGCTCCGCCAACTGGCGCAGGGGATCAAACAGGCGCTGGGAATAGAGAATGAAGGTCGTCAGGGTTCCCAGGCCCATCGCCCCAGCGGTGACCATCCAGCCCCCCAGGGCCAGCACCAGGGAAATCGCCCCCAGGGACACCCACTCGATCAAGGCCGAGATCGAGGAGTCGTAAAAGATCGTGCCGTTGACCGCATTGCGGTAGGCATCAGCGGTGCGGGCAAAGCGGGCGGAGTTGTGGGACTCCCGGCGGAACATCTGCACGACCTCCAGACCCTGAAGGTTCTCCTGCAAATCCGCGTTCATCTGGGAGAGCTCCTCGCGAACCCGGTAGTTGGCCTTGCGGTAGCGCCTCTGCAACCAGAGCATGGTCAAGGTGACCGGCACCTGCACCGACAGCAGCAACACCCCGAGGCGCGGTTCAATCGCCACCATCGTTCCGGCGATCACCAAGAGGGTGACCAGGTCCGCCAGCAGCCCCACGGCGCCACTGCCAAAGACCTCGGCCAGGGCATCGACGTCACTGGTCAGGCGCGTCAGCAATTTTCCAACGGGCGTGCGGTCGTGGAAGCGCAGCGAGAGGTCGAGGGAATGGGCAAACAGGTCGTTGCGGATCCGCGCAGTCAGACGTTGGCCAACGGCCTGCACGTTGAAGCTCTGAACCCCCTGCAGGCCCAGGCGGATCAGGACCGCCACCAGCAAGAGCGACACCAGCGTCCGCAACTGGCCCGAGAGGGGCATGGCCTGCAGCCAGGGCAGCACCGGCTCCTGACGCAGGGCCGAAATCGCCTGTCCGACCAGCAGGGGTTGAACCGCCGCGGCACCCGCGACCGGGATCAGCAGCACCAGGGTGAGCAGCAGCCGTTTGCGATCGCGCCCGAGGTAGGGCAGAAGACGCAGCAGCCGTTGACGATCGCGCTTGGCCATCAAGCGCCTGCGCTGGCGATTTGATCGACGATCGATTGGATCTCGCCGGAATCGAGCCGCAGCGACAGCGGATGGCCCACCAGGCGGGCGGTTGAGTGGAACAGATCTTCGATGGCGATCAGGCCGTTTTCTTCGAGGGTGCGGCCTGTGGCCACCAGATCGACGATGGCTTCGCTCATGCCGGTGATCGGACCGAGCTCCACCGAGCCGGCCAGATGGATCAACTCCACAGGCAGATCCAGGGCCTCGAAGTACTCCTCAGCGCAGCGGGTGAACTTGCTGGCGATACGGCAGTGGGCCGGCAGGTCACTGGCTCGGCGGTAGGGACTGGAGGCCTTCACGGCCACACTCATCCGGCAGCCGCCAAAGCCCAGATCCACCAACTGAGCCACGGGCAGCTGGTGTTCCTTCAAGACGTCGTAGCCCACCACCCCCAGCTGGGCCTGGCCGTAGGCCACATAGACCGGCACATCGGCATTGCGCACCAGCAGCGCCCGGGCGCGACCACAGACGCTGGGCACCATCAGCTGGCGGTTGCCCGGCTCCAGCACCGCTGCGAAATCCAGGCCGGCGGCCGCGAAGCGGCGGACCGAGTCCTTCAGCAGGGCTCCCTTGGCCAGCGCGACGGTGATCATGGTTGGCAGCCTGAACCGGGACTTTAACGATGCATGCCGCCACGACGGTTTCGCTGATCCCTGTGCTGAGCGACAACTACGTGTTCGTTCTCCACGGCGAAGGTCCGGGTGCGGTGGTGGTGGATCCGGCGGTGGCCGAGCCCGTGATCGCCTGGCTGGAGGAGAAGGGCCTGGAGCTGGAGGCGATCCTGCACACCCACCACCACAGCGACCACATCGGCGGAACACCCGGGCTGTTGCAGCGCTGGCCCGAGGCGGCGGTGATCGCCAGTGCCGCGGATCGTGAGCGGATCCCGCTGCAAACCCAAGGGGTCCAGGGGGGCGATCAGCTGAGGCTGTTGGGCCGAGAGCTGAGGGTGCTGGAGGTGCCCGGCCACACGCGTCACCACATTGCCTATGTCGTGGAGCCAGAGGCGGGAGGAGCCGCTGAGCTGTTCTGCGGCGACACCTTGTTTGCCGGCGGCTGCGGTCGCCTGTTTGAAGGCACCCCCGAGCAGATGCTCAGCTCCCTGGGCAGCCTGGCGGCCCTGGGGCCCGAGACCCGGGTCTGGTGCGCCCATGAGTACACCGAAGGCAACCTGCGCTGGGCGGCGGAGCAGGAACCGGGCAATGCCGCGATTCGCACGCGACTGGCGGAGGTCCAGCAGCTGCGCCGTGAGGGACATCCAACGATTCCCAGCCGCATTGGACTGGAGCAGGAGACGAACCTGTTCGTCCGGGCCCAAGACGCGGCGGCGCTGCGCCAGCTGCGCGGCCACAAGGACCTCTGGCGGGGCTAGGGCTCAGCCGCGGGCGATGAGGGCGGCACCACTGGGGTAGAGCCGGCCCTGCTCGCCTGCGCGCAGGTGCAACTGACAGCGCTGGCCGCGGGAGTAGTCCAGCTCCAAGGGCAGACGCAGGCGCAGGCGTCGGTCATCGAGCTGTACCTGATAGAGCCACTCACGGCCGAGGAATTCCCGACCCACGACCCAGGCCTCGGCGTCATCGTCCGGAACCAAGGCGATGGCCTGCTGACTGACCAGCACCTCCAAGTCCGAGGAGGAGGACGCAGCAGCCCCGGCCTCCGTTGGTTCGAGCACCCCGAGGGGCGTAAGGCAAAGACCGTCCTGGAGCTGGGCCGGCAGCAGGTTGCCCTGCAGCACAAAACGACCGACAAAGGAGGTCGCCGGGGCCGTCACCAGGTCGTGGGGGCTGGCGCATTGGTGCAGATGCCCGGACTCCAGGACCGCCACCCGATCACAGATCGCCATGGCCTCCTCCGGGTCGTGGGTCACGATCACCCCGCTGGCGCCGCAACGGGCCAGGACACCGGGAAGCTCCGCCCGCAGGCGCAGCCGCACCTCCACATCCAGGTTGGAGAAGGGCTCATCGAGGAGCACCAGGGAACAGCCCGGAGCCAGGGCGCGGGCCAGGGCCAGGCGCTGCCGCTGACCGCCGGAGAGCTCATGGGGATAACGGCGCTCGAGACCCTTGAGGCCCAGCAGTTCCAACAGCCAGGAGGCGCGACTGGTGTCCTGACCTGGCCTGAGGCCAAAGCAGGCGTTACGCCAGGCATCGAGGTGGGGGAAGAGGGCGTAGTCCTGAAAGACCATGCCCACGCCGCGGCGCTCCGGGGGTAACCAACGTCCCTGCCCGGCCACAGGGCGTCCGCCGATGGACACCGATCCGCGGTCGGGCTTCTCAAAACCAGCGATCAGGCGCAGCAGGGTGGTTTTGCCGCAGCCTGAGGGGCCCAGCAGTCCGACCAACTCACCGGGCTGGAGCTGGAAATCAATGTCGCGAAGGGTCCAGTCACCACTGGAGGCGGGGCCGCTGTAGCGATGCCACAGGCCACTGAGCTCCACCTGCGGCTCCTGGGGGAGATCAGGGCTGGGCATCTCAGGGCGCATTCAGCAGGTTCGCCATAGGCTCAGCGCCACATCCTCTCGTGCAATGACCCTTCCAGCGATTGAGGCGGTGACAACCGCCGCGGCACCCGCACCGGTCGGCCCCTACAACCAGGCCGTCAAGGCGGGTGGGGTGCTCTATTGCTCCGGCCAAATCGCCCTGGATCCAGCCACCGGCGCGATGGTCGGCAATGGAGATGTGGAGGCTGAGACCCGCCAGGTGCTCAGCAACCTTCAGGCCGTGCTCAAGGAAGCCGGCTGCACGCCGCAGCAGGTGGTGCGCACCACGGTCTTCCTGGCCGATCTGGGGGATTTCGCCAAGGTGAACGCGCTCTACGCCGAGGTATTCGGAGAGGGGGTTTCCCCGGCTCGCGCCTGCGTGGAGGTGGCCGCACTGCCGAAGGCCGCCCGGGTGGAGATCGACTGCATCGCGGTGCTGGGCTGAATCAGCCGAAAGGTGAGATTGATCCGCTCGGTCCTGACCCGGGCACGGGCCGGTAGGGCGTGCTGCCAGTGGGCCTGGGTGGGCGGATCCATCACCAACAGATCGCCGTCATCCAGGCAAAGCGAGAAGGGCGCCTCAGCTGACGCAAGAGAAGAACGTCTCGGGCGAAAACGCAGATCGCGCGGAACGCCGATGCTCAAGGAGGCGATGGTGGCCTGGTTGTCGAGTTCCGGTTCGTCATCGGCATGCCAGCCCATGCGGTCGTCTCCAGTGCGGTAGCGGTTCAGCAGCAGGCTGTTGAAGCGAACCCCCAACTCCTGCTCCAAAAGATCGCGAAGGGGCGCAATGGAGGGACTCCAGGGGGTGATGGGCTGCACCTGGCCGCTGTAGCGATAGCTGCAGCCGGGGTCAGCCATCCAGCAGGTCAGACGAGGCGTGGGGTGCTGGCGGCCAAAGACGCGCACCAGGGGCTGCTCCCAGGGAACCTCCTGAGCCAGGCGCTGACGCAGGGATTCCGTGACGATTCCATGGCCCTGTAGCCAGGCGGAACCGTGGCGCAGCTTCAGGCCAGGCCGCTCAATCGCAATCAAGGCTGGGCTGGTTCAATCACCCGAGCTTCAGCAACGGGGGGCGGGGCCAGAAGCGTCAGGCGTGTGGCCTGATCAAGAACCGGGGTGGGATCGAGGGCCAGCATCTGCTCACCCTGGCGCTGGCGCAACTCGACATGGAGATGGGGGCCACTGGCACGGCCGCTCTGGCCGACCAGGCCCAGGGTGGAGGCGGCCGTCAGGAAGTCACCTTTGCGGACGTTGGCGCTCTGCAGATGGGCATAGAGGCTCTGCCAACCGCGGCCATGGTCCAGGACCACCGTGAGGCCGTAGCCGTCGATGGGCTCCACCAGAACCACACGTCCCGGAAGCATGGCCAGAACAGGCGTGCCCGCGGGAGCCACCAGGTCCTGACCGGCGTGCATGCGCCAGGCCCCGCGGGAACTCGAATAGCGCCAGCCGTAGGGGTCCACCTCCGTGGCTTTGACCGCCAAGGGATAGACCACACGGATCGGCTGACCAGGACGCAGTGGCCAGGCCAGGGAATCGGGCATGGCCTCGCTGATTCCCATCCCGGGCGTCAGGTCAGCGACCGGAGTATCGCCAGGGATTTGCAATGGCCTCTCAGGGAGGGCCAGAGCCGGGAAAGGCAACAGACAGCCCGTCAGCCCGGCGAGGACAGCAACAGCGCGAACGGGGCCGAATCCCATGGTGGGGCGAGGACTTCGGGCCCGTTGTACCGGGGCCCAGCGCCACGGCCAGCCAAGCGGATCGACCGGTAAGCTCCAGACACACGGGGCGTGGCGCAGCTTGGTAGCGCGGGTGCTTTGGGAGCACTAGGTCGCAGGTTCGAATCCTGTCGCCCCGACTGACTTTTCAGGGATTGAGCCGAAACCTTCCGCTCAAATCCCGCTCAAAAATTCGTCCCGCTCTGGCTGGCAGTGACTGGGAGCGTCCGGGGTTGTCAGGGCCGTCCCCAGTAGCCTCCAGTGCGAGCAAGCCTCAACGGCGGCGATACCGAGCTGCGTCATCCCTGAACGCATCCATCCCCTTTCGCCGGATCCGCTGATGGATCGATCGCAGATCTCCGATCCCAGGAGACCCTGTCCTTCGCATCCACACCGATGACCTATACCCCCCAATGGTCCGTGCAGCGCCAGGCCGCCGATTGCCTGGGCGTGAGCGAGCGGACGCTGCATCGCTGGCGCTCCGCCGGCCTGCTCAAGCCGGGTGAGCACTTCCGCCGGAAGTTCCCCTCGCCCAACAGCCCGCTGCTGTATCACCTGGAGCGCTGCGAGGAGGCGATGAACCACGCCTGCGCACGTCCCTGGCAGCAGCTCGAGCGTGCACCCCAGTGCTCACGCGAGAACCTCAAGCGCCGCTGAGGACTGTCCTCAGGGCTGGCCCTGCCCCCTCCCGCCAACGGAGCTGCCCAGTGCCAGGCCAGCCAGGATGCTGAGCCCCTGATTCACCGCGTCATCAATGCGGCCTTGGGGCCGGGCACAGAACAACGCCACGGGGTGCTCGGGAGTTGAAGCGCCGGAGGGTTGCTGCGGTGCATCGAGATCCACAACACCGGAACTGCCTGGCTCGTCCACACGCCGTTCCAGGGCCGGCAACCCATGCATCCGCACATACAGCCAGCTCAGGGCGGTGCAGTTGAGCAGGTCGAACGCCAGCGTGGCGCCCTGGAACCCCAGGATCCCGGTGGAGATCCAGACCACCAGCCGGCGGGAATCCATAGAGCATGCAGCGAAGGGCTCCATAGAGTTCCGGGGCTGGTGCAGCAATGAAGGGAACTTGGCCTACCAGGAGTCAACTGGGCGGTGTGAAAGCAAATACTCCTGGCTCAATGTGAATACGGATGTCACCATCGGAGTCTTCCAGCCAGGTGCCGTCGAAACGCTGCCCACCCATATAGACCTCAGCAGTCTGGTTTGAACGTAGATAAAGAACTCGCTTTACACCTCCAGCATCAATCAGCTCAAAAGAGATGCGCCCCTGCGATGCTCCCTGAGAGCTGATTCGGCAGCTCGATCCAGAGAGTTGCTGGGATCCAACACTTGTCTGGAACCAGCAATTAGCATTCTGAGGAGAACCAGGCGCGGGGCCGATTCGCGGCGATGATGGAACCGCGGAAAAAGGAGAACCGGGAGTGGCTGGGGGAGGAGAAACTAGCTGCCCCGTTGTCGACTGAAAGCGTGGTGAATTACGTAAGAACGATTCAATCAGAGACGAGGAAACAGCAAAGTTAAGACCTTCACTATCATCAAGCTTGAAAGTAGCAACCCCAACGACGCAGCCACTTTTATCCAAAACGGGACCACCGGAGTTACCGGGATTAATGGGGGCATCGATTTGCAATAGCTTGCCGTTGTCCCGCAGACTGCTCACAACGCCGCGGGTAAGGCTGTATTCAAGTCCCTGAGGAGATCCGATGGCGACAACGTCAGCACCAACACTGGGAGGCTGCCCTTTAAGCACGAGGACACGACCCTTGACGCCTTGGACTTCAACCAGTGCTAGATCAGTTAATGGAGTATCGCCGCCGGCATTCGCAACCACCCTACCCGAGTCCTGGCTTCCATCAGACCATTTGATATTGATAGTTTTAGACTGGCCCACCACATGAGAGTTGGTTACAAGAAAAGTTGACGATGCTGCGTGTCTAACGACAAATGCACTCCCCTCCATCGATCCGGATCGGACAACGGCAACACCAGGCTTTGCGCCTTCAAATAGTGCTTCAGGAGCGAGCGCAATGCTGGAGCATGCAGAGGGTGGATCGGATGGTTGAGAAGCATTGGGTAACCGCGATCGACAACCAGCTAAGAGCGCTAGGGGGATACAGGCGATCAGAGTGGCTTTAATATTCTGAGTCAACGTAAAAATCTAGCCAAATAGCAAAATGGTGGGCCTGAATCAGAGTCCAGGGATGGGAGCCCCTGAACGGATGTCTGGATCGGAACCCTAATCAGCCTATTCCGTTAGTCATTTGCCACTCACCCCTGAGGGCTGGACCCTGCTCAAAACCTGGGAGGGCTGCCGCTTGAGCGCCTATCCCGACCCCGCCAGTGGCGGTGCGCCCTGGACCATCGGCTACGGCCACACCGGCGCGGAGGTGGTCCCGGGGCTCACGATCAGCCAGGAACAGGCAGAGGCCTGGCTCAAGCAAGACGCGACCGACGCTGCCGGAGCTGTCGTCCGGCTCCTCTCCGGCGTTGGCCTGACGGCCCGTCAGCGCGACGCCCTGATCAGCTTCTGCTTCAACGTGGGGGTTGGAGCATTGGAGCGGTCCACCCTGCGCAAGCGTCTGATGGCTGGTGAATCAGCGGCGGTGGTGATCGCCGAGGAGCTCCCCCGCTGGGACAAGGGACCCTATGGCCCAGTGGAAGGGCTCAAGCGCCGCAGGGCTGCTGAGGTTTCGCATTTACGGATGCCTGAGGCCACATCTCCACAGCACCAAACGAAGACAGCTGCTCAGGTCCGAAGCGACAAGCCCATCCAGCTTCAGGACGCGGTTCGTCACCACAAGGGGTTGGCCCATCAGCAGGAGGCGTGGTTGCAGTTAGAGCGCTCGCTCACCGAGGAGCAACGGGATGCCTTCGCGGAGCTGTTCCGGGCTACTGCGTCACCATCAGTCGAGCCCTCCAACCAGGAGGCGCCAGGCCTCATTCAGCTCCCCGTTCCCTACCTGAGCCAGAACGACAGCGCCACCAGCCAGGGCAGCCGGATGTGCTTCTCCTCCTGCTGCGCCATGGCAGTTGCCTACCTGAAACCCGGCGCCATGAACGGCCCCGGCCAGTTGGACGATCAATACCTGGCCAAGGTGCAACGCCACGGCGACACCACCGACGCCAGCGCCCAGGTGGCGACACTCCTGAGCTTGGGCCTACAGGCGCGGTTCCGCACGGATGGCTGCATCGATCACCTGATCGAGCAGTTGCAGCGAGGTATGCCCTGCCCGGTGGGCTGGCTCCACAAAGGCCCTGTCTCTGCACCGACAGGCGGCGGCCACTGGAGCCTGGTGATCGGCTGGGATCCCGCCAAGCGCCAGTTCCTCATGCACGACCCCAACGGCGAGGTCGATCTCGTGAACGGCGGCTACGTGAGCACCACCATCGGCAGTGGCCATGCCCAGCGCTATTCCGAGCGCAACTGGGGTCGCCGCTGGATGGTGGAAGGAACCGGAACCGGCTGGTGGATTCAGATCGACCAGGGGACCTGATGCACCCAAGAGGGGAACACTTCAAGCAGTTGCGCCCTTCAGCGATGACCTTCACTCCCAACATGGCCACCAATCCCCTCCCTAGCGATCACCATGTGCGCCTGGGATTGGAAGCCCAGCTGCGCCAGTGCTGGGCGATGTACAGCGCTCTGCCCACAGAAGCCAACCGTTATCAGGTAGTCAGGCTGGAGCGCCAACTGCTGAGCCTTTGATGGCAGCACCCCAACCAGGGATGCTACAACCAGACCGGACAGAGGATGACAACGGCTTGACCAGGAGGCCTGAGGAGGCCTCCTTTTTTAGTGGCATCAAAAGCTGGGTAGAACCTGGAGAAGCATTGCTTGCTTCGATAATCTCCGAGTATCAACCTCCTTGCACATCATGCTCACCGGTTCTGACCTGCTCGCCAAAGTCAAGGAGCTGGGCGATGTCTCTAAATCGGATCTGGTGCGCAGCTGCGGCTACGTGAGCACCAAGAAAGATGGCGGCGAGCGCCTGAACTTCACCGCCTTCTATGAGGCCCTGCTGGAGGCCAAGGGCCTGAGCCTCGGCAACGACGGCGTGGGCCGGGGCAAGGGCGGCCGCAAGCTCAGCTACACCGCCACTGTGCAGGGCAACGGCAACCTGCTGGTGGGCAAGGCCTACACCGCCATGCTCGACCTCAAGCCTGGTGATGAATTTGAGATCAAGCTGGGCCGTAAGCAGGTCCGACTGATCCCCGTGGGTGGCGAAGACGAGGAGGAGTGAAATCGGACCAATCTGTAAGGTGAGAACGCAAAGACCTGGTTATACGTGAGAATTCAGGAATCGAGCTGCACTGATTCCGGCATAAGTACTAGATATCTTTACGGTAGTCATAGACGAGCCACTGACCGTTATGGAGCTTGAGCTCATAGATCCAAGCCTGAGTCTTGCGGCCCGATTTTGATTTGTCGATTCCCTGCGGTGTGCGCAACTCAAGGTCTTCAAGAACCTTCACAGTGAGATGGGCCCGGTCAGGAAATTGCCTGAAATCAGAAACGTTTAGAATGCTAAGATCTTTGTAGATATATGATGCATTATTTGACCTTAGCCAGTCGACGGAACCACCGGGCCTAGTTATATCGGAGTACAGCGGTCCTGGATCAACTATGAACTGGCCGAGCCTGGATAGATCATAGGGTGAAGAAAAGATAGTCTTTTTGTACAACAACCATGCTTCGACTAGCTGTCGAGCGGAAGTTGCATCTAGTTGAACAGTTGGCGTGGGAGCTGTTGATGGAGACCCAAAGGGAGACGGGGTAGCAGAACCACTGGCCTTGCTTGGACCTTGAGACGGAAATCCTGGTGCGAGGGCGCTGTTGGGGAGTTGAGCCCCTTGAGGACTATTACTACCGGGCGCGGTAGGAAAACTGCCGTTAGAGGCAACCGTCGGTGCAGACGCTGGGGGGCGAGACCTTGAAATAAACCATAGCGAACCAGCAACAAATAAAAGGAAGAAAATAAATGCCGCTAGGACAGGAATAATTGGGTTTGTAGATCCAGAATTTGCAGACACAGTAGAGAGAGACGTTCTACGGGAGATGACATACTGAAGGGAAAGGTAAGTCATTTGGCTGGCTTGTACTCAACCACAAAGCTCGCGAATTGGCCTTCAGGGATATAGTCCTGGTTGATGGTGGTCAGTCCCTGTCCGACGGTTGTGTTGGAGATCTCAGCCTGAAGAGTGCATCCCTCACCATCAGGATCCAGGCGACAAGCAATATCAATACGGTTTGGTCCCTCCTTGAGGGTCAGTGATAAAGGATGTGGAGGGGCATTGTCAGGAGTATGTATCCTCGTGTCATTAAGAACAACTTGTCCATTAAGCGCTACAGCGATGACATCACCACCGTCAGCAAGATTGTCACTTAGATAAAGAACACTTGGGCTGTAGGCCGTGCCGAGATTCTTGAATCCGAAGCTGTTATCGAAAGAAGGGTAGGAAGAAAACCAGGGAGGTATAACGGTCACGGATCTTGGCAGGGAGTCGTAGACACGCCGGTCACAAGCGCTGATGAGGGCGACCAAGGCCAGGGCACTCGTAATATGCAAGCAACGCATAGAGGCCGATAACACCTGCACGCAGTATAGCAACGGAAAGCAGATATGTATATTTTTATATAGATTCGGAGAATCATATCGGCAATGAGGGACTATGTGGAGGCAGGTACGTGATCAATGGCCGAAGACCTATCAAAGCTAAAAGAAATTATCAGGACAAACATACGCAATATAAAAGAGGTCGCAGACGCCCTTGTCTATGTTAGAGAAAAGATGTTGGCGACGCAGGAGACGGTTGACGAGATACTGAATCGGCTAGATCGGCTTGAAGAGGCGAGACCGAATACAATCGATGGAGTCAGAGTCTTTAGTGTAGGCAATAGTGAAAGCGGAGAAACATCGAGTCGAACCCCTGATTTAGATATTGACCAAGAGGAGTTAGGAACACTCATCACGCAACATCCGAGATGGCTCAGACCATTCTCTGTGCTTGCTGAACTGGAGAAACATGAACTCGAAGTCGAGACATTGAGATTAAGACGAAGTTCAACTGGCTATTTACGTGTCATTAAGCTTGTAAATGGATCCGAGTGGGCTTACTTTGAGCAGATGTCATACGAGCGATTCTCGCGTATGCCCTTGCTGAGAGAAGTCTTTGAAATCAAGATTGGAAAGTCAGGAGATGAAGCAAAGTGGTCAACAGCATTCGTCGATGAACCGGTCAAGCTTCAAGCTCTGCAGAAGGGAGCTCGCTGGGAATTACTGGGTAAAGGCTCACTAACGACGGAGAGCTAGAATGAATACTAAAGAATCATCTGGAATGTTGATCAGAAAAACACTGACTGTTGTGGGCATTGCCGTGCTGACGGGATGTCAGAGTCAAATCGAGTGTTATGGATTTGACAAAAACAAAGATAGTAGCGTTGCTCTTAAGAGGGGAACGATCAACGTATCAATCGATGGCAGTGGATCTATGAAAGGATTTGCTTCTATCGGTGAATCGCACTTCCATAAAGTGCTCGAGGAACTGGATACAGCTGTCGGCGTTAGTTCGGCGCTAGGATTTAAATCAAGTACAACACGTGTAACACGCATTGGCCGTGAGGCTGGGGCCGGTTCCAAACTAAGTAGTGTTGCTGCATCATCGATTCTTGCAGCAAGGAAACCAGATTTCTTTGATCAGCAAAAGGGTAAATGGCCTAGGGTGAGCAGCTCTATTGAACAGTTCGCGAGTAAAGATCCTGATAGTGTTGATATACTAATTAGTGACCTGGAGCCCGACAATGCTTCCATTAAGCAGTTCCTCTCAGCAATAAAGCCGAAACTTCAGACCGGTACTGCGCCCAAGAGTTGGCTACCTTGGGCAAGAGTGGAAACTAAGGCGACTCAACTTGCGATCATCGGCATTCGTAGTCAGTTCTCTGGAGGCGTATTCCCAGCAGTACAGGGCAACTTTAGGTCATTTGTTTATAATGGATCTAGACCGTTCTACGTTGTTGTTCTAGGACCAACAGAAAAGACTGAGAAAATTATTGAACGTCTAGTTAAAGACAGGAGGATAGGCGCTGATGTTCAGGTCTCAAGATTTGCAGCAAATCCGAACAGCGGGCAGACATCTTTTGTTGACCAGAGCAAGACAGTAATGCTACCTCCAAATTGTATGGCCCCAGTCTTTTCTCTGAGCCAGGGGCTTTCAGGAAAGTTAAGAGTTCAAGATCCTACAACTAGGTGGGTACAAGTCCTCAAGGATCGGCGATGCGCAGCGCAGAAGTTGGAAATGAAGTTCTCGTCAAATTCAATTCTTGGCTTTGGCCCAGGCTCATTTAGTGGTCCTGATTATATTACGGGTGGCAGTTCTGCTGGTGTCGATGGATTAGTATCTGCGAATGGAATGAATATAAGAACTGATATATTGGCGATCAATGGATCCATTGCATTGCTTGACATCAGTGCCAATGCTGCGGATCTGGATCAATCAAAATGGGCTGACTGGAATACATCCGGTACTACGATGGATGGAGCTAGAACACAAAGGCTGCTTGCACTGGTCAAGAGCCTACGGACAGAAACAGACCAATATGCAGTAAGTCAATATGGAACTCGCTATAGCCCAGCAAGGGTGTGCGCGGCCATCAAGACCTAAGCATATTCTCTATATGGCCAAAGCACCAACAGCATTCTTGACAGTACCGCATCTTGACTTTACTATCCACAGGAGGCTAAATTAGAAATGGCAACTGCACCAAGAAGGAATGATGCGCCATGAAGCTTAGGTACATTGCAGGCGGGCTAGCTATAGCCCTGGGGGTCATTTGGATAACGGGGATAACGTATACTCTAATATCTGATATCTTGCCAGTTTCGCTTCAAGCACCTACGCAATGGGCGCAACAGGTGTACCTGCCTTCAGGTGCTCTTAGCACAATCTTGTACTTAGGCTTCTTGCTTGCCTGGATATACTATAGCTATAATCGCAGATGCAAGAGCTGCATTGAAGCGAAGCAGACTATTGGGCTTTGGATTAGTCTCTTTGGCATGGCGATTGTATCTAACGTGATTTCGCTAGTCATCTTTATTCAGTTTACCGTTGTCCAGGGTTTAGCAAATCAAGCTGCTCCTGGGGGTGGTGCTTTTGTGAATGCCCCTCCATATGAATATCTGATTCCGATGACACTGATCAACGGGCTTCTGCTCTTCTGGCTCCCCAGTTGCTTCTTAAGTCAGAGGACTCTTAGGTTCATCCCGCCATTCAGCTACGAACTTAACACCATTACGGAGAAGCGGTGATGAAGAAGGTATACGTGATTGGAATTGGTGGCACAGGCGCGAAGTGTGTCAGAGCCGCTGTTCATCTGCATGCCTCGGGTGCGTACGGCAAAGATGTGAGGTTGGGGATTTTGCTGGTGGACGCAGATGCGTCGAATGGCAATCTTCAAGCTGCTAGAGAGACGGTTCAATCTGCCCTAGAAGCGGGAAATGTGCTTCGCGATACGAATGTCAGCCTGTTCAGTGGCAGTCTGAGAAACTATGGTTACTGGAATCCGCTGGGTGATTATTCTGACAGGCTTACTCTGAGCGATATTTATCGGGAAGCCGGAATGCGTGCCGTTGATGCAGGCCTTGGTGAACTTTATGATTGCCTTGTGTCACCTGAAGAGAAGCAGGCTGATTTATCTGTTGGATTCCGTGGTAGACCATCCATAGGGTCAGCAGTCGTCAGTCGCATTAGGGCAACAGGTTTCAGCCAGGGTCCTTGGCCTGACTTGATTAATGACATACAGGCTGATTGCGCTAACGGAGACAAGCCGAGAATTCACTTATTTGGAAGCATCTTTGGCGGAACCGGTTCATCGGGCCTCCCGACGCTGGGTACTCTTGTGTCAAGGCAGTTAGGCGGAGTTCGTGATGCAGTTGAAATTACAGCTTCAGTGCTGCTTCCATATTTTGATTTCGACATACCAGACGATGAAGATATCTATGCTGAAGCCAAGAACTTTACTCTAAATACGGATGCGGCTCTTCAATATCTGGCAAGACTGGCTGGAGAAAGCTTCAACTGCATTTACCTCGTTGGGGATGGAACGAAGCAACGCTATGAGCAACCAGCGACAGGTGGACCAAGGCAGAACAATCCATCAAGTTGTATTGAGTTGATAGCAGCAGCTGCAGTGAGTGCAGAACCGGGTGTGGGGTACGGCAATGGAGCATATTTAACCGTATCCGACGAATCGGTAATGACCTGGGAAGACATTCCTGGTGAGGTTACAGCAAAGTCTGTTAAGTCTGCCTTGCGCACATGTTACGCCTGGCATTTCAATATTTACAATGAGCTGAGAGAAGCTCAGAGATTCGAATCAAAGAAGTCCTTTACAAAAGGTGCTCCCTGGTTTGATCGTTTTTTCACACTATCGGAGGGTACTAATCGACCAGATGTGGAGAGCGAAGAGCAGAGCAAAAAAATTGCTGCTTTTGACAAATGGTCTGTTGACTTTTTGCAGTGGCTACAAGAGCTAAGTTGGTCAGGGTCAGCGCGCGAACAACTTGCCGATATCAGAGATGATATGCTCAAGAATTATCAGGGGTTAGAACCCGATACATCCAGACCATACATTGAATCGCTCGAGAATCTCGTCATTGGTCAGACATTGGCGAAGCGGGAGAAGTGGCGAGACAGTATCGACTTACTTAAGAATAACCTTGCCGATCGAAAGCATCGCATTGAAGGCGTTATTGGTCTGATTAACAATCTGTACGAAATCATCTGACACCGAGAACAATGCGACCACTTCTTCCACAGCTTCGCAACACTCTTGCTCCTGGCCCTATCCAGGGGGAATGGAACGTTAGTTCAAAGTCAATCTTTGGCACGATTGCTCAAGCCCTGAAGTACGAACAAGCTGTACGCACTAATATCAACTCAATTCCAAGTCCTTGGGCAAGAGCACTTCTTTTTCAGTCAGTATTTCTGACGGATCAGTACCCTAATAGGCAAGAACTGATTTATGAATACATCGGTTTCTTGGCTGTGCTTGCGTTCGCCAAAGTCAAAGATCTAGCGATTCAGGCAAAGCAAGTCAAGCTGGGGGAACTTTCCAAGTCAAATCCATTTGCTGATTCTCTTGTCGGCCTTCTCCCTTCCACGAAAGACTCCGTGCTACTCACCAGTACAGGGGAAAATCCATGGCAGACAATTTATACCTTCACGCTTAATGGATCGCCTTTAGGATTCACTTCACCAGCGACACTTGCAGTTCCTTCCATTTCACTGCAACCGCAGTTAGCTGCCTTGATTCCCTGGATCGAGGAGGTGCCGGTCCTGGGTCCTGGTAGTCGGGGTAAGACCATATCTAGATATGGAGACCCAAAGCACCATTTAGGCCAACAGGAAAAAGCTGCATTTGCTTCTTGGCTTGGCAATATCAAGCAAGCAGTTCTCGTGGCCAATGGTCCGAACCAGGATTTGAGCAATCGGCTTGGAATGATCCTAGATGAATACCTTCAGGACTTTGGTGTAACAGGAACAACTGCTCCTACCATTGCGACGAGTGTTCAGATATTTGGCGTTGCATTGAATCCAAAGCCTTTGGATGCTTTGGCACAAGTTGTGGATCCAGGGGCGATTAAGCGCAGCTCAAATGTCCAGATTCAACAGGGGCTTAAGTCACATCCAAGACCATTATATTTTGTTGACAAAGATATTGTACCTCAGGTTCTCAACCAACCAACCCATAATATCTGTGTAGAGGGTGCCACGACACTCGCAGCGTTCCAACCTCTGTCAGCATCTAGTACTCAGAAAGGTACTTTCTGGAGTGCCGATCAGTTCTTTCTTCCTAGATTGCGATGGTATCGAGGTTCAGGCATTCTATCGGGAAGCTGGCTAGATGAGATTCAGCCAGATCGTGAAGCTCGAACAATCATCCCACCAATTAATCCGGAACTGACGGAGTTTTTTGGTAGCGACGATCTTCGCAGTCGCCTCAAGATGGTCCAAACAAACACATCAGAGGGCAACGGTGTTCGGGTTTCGCTGGAACTTGAAATTAGTGGTTTCAGCAATCAGCCTACACGTCTGGCTATTTCAAAAGACTACCCAATCAAGTCAGAAGATGAGCTCCAGGGGCAGCTGCCTTACATCGCTCTTTGGCCTAATCTACCTAGTGAAAGTCGATGGACAAAGTATTATCTCTCTGTTCAGGAGAGTAAGGAGAGGTCAAGTTCTTCATATGCGTTCGCGATCGATATGCCTACAAAAGACTCAAAGGATTCGATCCTTGATGGAGATCTTGGTACGATCTATCGGGTTTGGCAGACGTCAGCACACCCAGATGTTCTGAGTCTAGTTGACAAGCGTGGTGATCATCTGGGTATCATTCCAATATTAACTCCTCAGGTCACTACAGGACGTTCAGGGAAATGGACTGTAGGCGTTGACTTTGGTACATCGTTCACTAATCTCCATGTCTCCAAGGCGGGAGCCAGGGAGCGTCTAGAGCTGTCCATGCTGACGCTCAATATTACGGATACAGCGGAAAACTTTGATGGTAATAAGGATTTCTTCGTTCCATCCATCCTGACCGCACCACAAGATGGAACGAACCCTCCAATGGCAACTCTGCTAACAGTGCGAGGAGCGAGCGAGAGTGAGACAACACCCGAGTTCATCACAAAGTCACGTATCTATGTACCATCGCTGGATGAACCACCACTGAGCGACTTTGTTGTCAGTGATATTAAGTGGACCAAGCCAAAGTATTTAGATGCATTCCTAACCGCACTTATTAATATGGTTAGTGCTCACGCGGCCAAGGGAGATGTCAGTGAAATAACTTGGAAGGCATCATACCCAACTGCTTTTTCGGAGTCCGAGGTTAGTCGGTATAAGAATGCGTGGGAAAGGGCGTTGCGTTCGGCAGCTGGTCTCAGCAAAATAAGGCACAAACTGGGTAACGATGGAACTGCAGCATCTGCGTTCCAAACAGAGAGTATCGCATTCGCTCAATATTTCGCTGATGAGATCGGTGAGCAGCTTGTCTACACAACGTGTCTGGATGTAGGTGGAGGTACATCAGACATCAGTATTTGGAAGGATATGACGCTGGTTCACCAGCTCTCAATTCCGTTCGCAGGTCGAGATATCTTCCACCATACACTCAAGCGAAATATTGCGCGCATCGGCGAGGTATTTGGCTTATCTGACGAGAAATCACAAGAGCTCCTCGTGGATCTCAAGGAAAGTGGAGAAAACTTTGATGCCTACCTGGATAGTTACCTGAGACTTAAGGGTGGAAGCGTCCTTGAAAGAATCCGCAACTCGGAGAATACAGAGGCAATCCAGCGTTTTAGGGGTCTCCTGGCATTCGCCTATGGAGGATTGTATTACTACATCGGTCTAGTTCTTCGATATCTCAACCAAGAAGATGCCACACCAGTTTATCTAGGGGGAAATGGCTCCCGCTTCATTAACTGGATTGAACCAGACGGCCAGTATTCCGAGTCCTCTGACATCAACAAGGTCTTGTCATACATCCTAGCGAAAGCAGGCAATTATTCTACTGATCAACGTAGAGATACGGTTCTATCTAAGTATCCCAAGCAAGAAGCTGCAGGTGGTCTAATTGTAGATAACACACGTTTGAAGGGCGTTTCATCCTCGGGACCAGAGGCCTATGCAGGGATTTCGATGAAGTTTGTAACTGACGTTGGAACGCTCACCTTCAAGCCGGAAGACGAGCTGCAACTTCCAGACGACTGCCAAGAAATCAAGTCGATCGCGATCGACGACTTCACGGAAATTGGTAATTTCATCGAAACATTCAATCAGGCTGTTCGCGTCTGTGGTGTTCGGGATTTGATGAGCCCGATCACGGCCAAGACTGCGGAAGAGTCACTAGAGGCAATTAGGTTTGATCTTGACAACGAAGTCAAGCAACTACTCAACAATCGTCGATCCACGGGCGATGGATCACGACAGAACTACGAGCCTGATCCGGGGTTTATCGTTGCTCATAAGGCACTCTTGAGAGTTCTTGCAAAGCAATGGTCGAAGCTCTGAACCATGGATGCATTTCAAATGACAACAGCAATTCAGGACATACTCTGATGGTATCGGCTTTTATGGGGATTTAGAAAATGAGTCCCAGTCATAAGTTTTAGATTGCCAAACATTTACCGCTTTATCTCTCCAGAACCTTTCCTCCTCTATCTTAACAGAAAGAATCATCCTCTGACCTTCTCAAACCACTCATTGCTTCCTACCTAGAATGTCCAATCTCGAGACGATCCCTTTCCAACTCATGGCGGGGCAGCAGTTTTCCAGCTGTTCTGATTCAAGGTCATGCGGCAGCGAGAAAACGACCCAGAAGGATAGATCGGGACAGCTGGTCATCGAATTGAACAATGGCCTGCCTGTAAATGCAGTCTTTTACTTTCCAGATGAATCAGAATGTACTGACAGCCTGCGTAGGAACTGTGATCTAGTAGCCACGTTTAAGGGGAAAGAACTTGAAAGCTTGGTCAATAACAGCCAAGAGTTGGAACAATATCGAGTCGCCCCAGCAGCAACTATTCAGTCGCCCGCCATACAGGACGCTAACAAGTTTCAGGATACTAATGCGGTCGGCCAACCTGATGCTCCAAGAAATGAGAGTAACTTGTTCACATCGCCATACTTCATATTTGGAGTTCCCGCATTACTAGTCGCCCTATTCCTTCTATTCAGATTTTTTCGCTTGCCCTCGCCACAGAACAAGAGACAAGCACGTTCAATGGGAGTTAGACCGACTGCGGCTTATGGACAGTCATTACAGCCAAATACCCCGCAAATAGCATCAGCTGGAGTTACTAGCGACATAAGTCGGCAGCTTTCCGCCATGCAGGCTCAAATCAACCAGCTTAATGCAAAGATCGGCAATCTGGAAACAGAACTGATTGTGATAGGTCAGAATATTGATTCGGCAAAACCTAGGGTTTCACCAATCGTATCGAGCCAGCCACTGAGCGCGAGTCCTGTCCAGATTTCTGCACCACCCCGCCAGCTGGATATAAGTCTGATCAAGGAGGCGGTTGCAACTTCTGATTACCGTCTCATTAGTAACTTTGCTCATGAGTTCGTGACCGAGACACTTGACTCAAGGCAGGGTAAGGAGGAAGGTGTACGTTTCTCTATTGATGGCAACCAAGAAACATATCAGCAACGTGCTCAGTCTGAGTTTATTGCAATTACCTATGCGAATCAGACGTACCTGATTCCAAATATTCTGCCGAATGCTACTGATCCTGCTAGGACGATCAAGCGACATGTTGATCGCAACAAGGTGTATCGGGGCGATGGGCAGAACCTGCTGAATCTTTCCGAAGTGGCGACTGTTGAAAAATCTGGGGAGTCATACGTATTGGCAAAGCCAGGCCGAATCGGTTGACACGATGCTAGAAGAACTCTTTATTTATTGAGTTCTTCTATTCTCTAAGCTTCTTCATCGTCTCTTCAATCGACGCTTGTTCCAAGTCAAGCTCATCGACCTCGTCGGAAGTATCCTCCTCTTTGGGTTCTGAGGATACATCAGATTTCGACGTGCGGGCGGGTACTGATTCGGGTGGGTGATATCCTGCTTTTGAGTTTGATTCTTGTACGGCTTGATTAATCACGGCTACGTCGACAAGCTGCCCAACCCCGCAAAGACCGAAGGTGAATAGCATTGCTGTACCCAATTGATATTGACCGAGGTACATCCGATGCAGGCCGCAGATGCCTACAAAGCCAAGGCCCCAGAGCAGGTAAGCAATTGAAGCGTGCTTCTCTTCGTGGGTGGTTTCCTGGTTTGACATTGTTCTAGGTAAGAGTCAGATTTACTAGCCCACACGTAGCCGCATGTTTACGGTGGTAGACGTCAAAAGAATCCCAACGGAATGTCCGTGGATCATATCTGCTGTGACTTCGATCTACACTTGCATGTGTTGTTACCCTAAACATCGGAATACCATATTTAGCTTGCCACAGAAGGACCTGTTTAGCCAGCGTGTTGTATTGATCACGTGTATACCCGGAATGGCTCGCTACATCACCACGGCCATCTGGAGGTGTTTCAAGGCTGATATGAAGCGCCACATTATTCACTGAGAAATTATTCGGTGATTTACTATGAACAGTAAAGTCTCCAAACCTTGAATATCCAGCACCGTACGCACGATTTTCATCAGGAACAAATCTGATAAGATCCCCATTCTGACTCACAAGCATGTGATAGCTGGCTTGGTCATTATCATTTGGATGAGGGGTCTGGAAGAAATTAATTGTTGCCGGGGCGGAGATAACAGTTTCATGAAGCACGATCAAAGCTGGCTGATGTGGGATTTCCCTACCAAGTAGATCTTTTGCGTCTCGATCACCAAAGTTATCTGAATGAGCAGGTGCTTGCTGCTCCTCCACAAGGCCAAGCGAGCTTCTGCAGGCCTCTAGATCGGCCTCGGATAATGGCTCGATCCCAGAGCTAATCAAACGCTGTACTTCGGGCCAACTTTTCTGGTTCAGAGCTTGGCTCTCTGTTTGAGCAGGTTTGCCCGTAGAAGGAATATCATCACGGTTAAAAAAGTGAAATGCATAGTAACCGACACCAACGCTAAGAAGGCCAAGCGGCAATGCAATGAGGGCTGATCGGATGAGGGAAGACTTCCTGGTCATGTGCACAACTTACTGAATGAAGGAAAGATATCTATACTTTTTCATAATTCCAGATCTTCCATTTACCACTCTCACGAGCAAAGGTATATTTGTAATTATTGGTTCCAGTAGAGGGCTTGTTGATACCAGGTCCGTGCAGTGTGTCCTGAGTCCTTACTCTAACAATAATGCTGGGACGCTCAGGATCCTGAGGGTCAAATGAGATAACAGATTCAATATTGGTTGATTGATAGGTATAATATTGACGATTATTCCGGAGCCACGCAACAGGTCCATCAGATTTAGTCAGATCTGTCCACAGAGGTCCAGAAGACACAACTGATGATGCGGCAGATGCGTCATATGGGGAGGCAAAAACTCGCGATCTTACATTCCACCATTCTTGTATAACAGACTTAGCCTCTTGTTCCGAAATTGCCTGTTGAGATGGATTCCAGTCAAATGCTGTGGAAGTGCCCGAACCGCTGAAGCGACTAGCACTGCTGATAACGACTGCGATACTTGCAATGCCCAACGGATAGCAAACAGCGATGAGTAGCAACGCTGTCTGGTTGGAAAAACCTCCCTGTCCCTTCCAGGAGCGGGACATCAAGGATCCGAAGTAATGCTTTTTCATCATGGAGTTCTCTAGAAGACGTAGGAATGTCGGGACTAGCCATATCCCTGATTTTCATCCTCAGCATCAACGCCACCAGTTTTTCGGAGCTTATAGTTGGTGCCATTGCATTCAGCTGTATAGTTTACATAGCCGGCGAACCGACCGTCTGGGTAATTTTCTCTAACATAACCGCCGCTTGAACGTTGCTCGGGAGTTGAATTAACGATCTTGTATCCTTTTGATGTGTAATCACCAGTGCTGGAATACTGTTGATCATTGCACCATGCGATGGAAAGCCTTTCGGCTTCTCCTTTCTCATTCGGATACTGCCAAGAATACCTACCCGTGCCACTATATTCCCAGACTTCTACTTCGCTTGAATTTGCATCTATAAGTTTATCTCGAGCTTCTTTCATGGCAAGAATCTGATCGCCGGTTAGGGAACTATCCGGCATGCGAGAAAGCAAGTGGTAGACCGAGTACGTGGAATGCTCTTTCGACTTAATGGCAGCGTAGAGAAGCAGATTGAAATCCTTTTGTCCAAGCCTAGGGTTAAGTAATGAGATATTATTTTGTCTAAGTGTCAAATACTCAACAGGAACATTATTTGCCGCCAATACAAGCTTTGGGATGTCAGTATATGGCTTGCAGGTTATAGACGAGGTCTTAAGAGTGCTGCGACCATAATTTACCGTTAGAACACCTGTGTCAGCGTTGAAAGCTGCAAGCTTGATGTGTCGATCAGGCTTGGTATCCTCGAGCTGAAAACCATCGTGAGTCGAGGCTTTGACTGGAATGCCTCGAAACAGCCAGTTTTTGGGTACATCTTGTACCTCACGACTCACCAAGAAGCTGTTTCTGCTCCATTCATTGCTTGGATTGACAATGACGAACTCACTGCCCGACTTGATAATGTACTCAATATCCTTGTCATTACCACAGCTATAGGCCTGTAGAGTTCTCTTGGGGCCAATCCCAAGAATAAGCGCAGCCATCACCCCTCCCGAAGCTACCGCAGCGGCGGCGATGGCAATAACAAGCTGCTGGTTAATCTGCTTTGTCATACCTCTCGCGGAGGCTTGGCGTACCTACAATAAACCATCTGCTGTACCATTGCTTCAATAGCGAAGGCCCCAAGCTCGACTCAGCTCGATTGTAAGACCTGCCTCCTTAATGCGATGAATCTAGCAGGCTAGCTCTCCGCTTTTTAATGCCCAAAGGTAGGCACCTTAACGAGGGAATAGATACGAGGTATTTTCTAGACCAACAGGTGTTTTCGGCCCAAAGCTTTCAGTCGTTTTAAAACGAGTCAAGATGCCAGGCTGCTTTGCATCCTGGTCGAGGTAAAAGTACCCAGCGGCTGCCCATCCTGGTGTTGTGCGTGACTGATTATCTTTAAAAGCAAACGTAAATGTCCTCCCCCCGTCAGCCGCTCTCTGAAGGTTGGAGATGTTTATCTCGCCATGGATTGTTACCCTTTCTCCATTGGCGGTATCCACAAAGTCGTATGTAGCTGCACCAGTCTCATCCTGCACCAGCTTCGCCAAGCCGTAGATACAGAAGGTTTCCTTTTTATTGCACAGTCTATTTGTAATTGGTAAATCGATGCCGTTGAAGGTGACTTGCTGCGATGAACGCTCGTGTTCGACCGGGTCTGGCTTGAAGTCTGGCTTGTGGGGCTTGTCTGCTTCTTGTTTATCCCCACTTAATAGATTTGTGCTTGTGGTGCCAGTATTCTGATGCGCTGTTTGATTCTGTGTGACGGCACCGATGATTACGATGAATACGCCTGCAAACAGCCAGCCAAGCACTGCTAGGGCATTCGAGGAAGCAACCTGACTGCTATCAGAGTTGTTGTTCAAGATCGGATCTTGTCTCTGCCTGTCTTTCTCTGTTTCCTTATGAGAGGGTTCATTTTCCTCTCCTCCAATAGCATCAAGTTGATCCAGCAGATCTTCCGACTGTTTCATGACCTGCCCTAGGTCATGTTCACTATCACGAGCCAAGATCACCTCCCATGTCAATAATCCCCAAACTATTGTACCCCCTCCCGGATAATGCGTCAAATCTAGTTATACCTGTTCCAGTCTTCTATGAAGAATAAGACTGCTGTGGATATCCGTAGCCACAACATCTCGACTGATGCTTGTCAATGTGGCCACGCCTGAAAAGCCGACTGGCATATGGCTCAAGTCTTATCTCTGAATAATATAAGTCAGCATGGCATGTCTTATCACTCCTCAATGATTCTGGAACTGGTCACTTGATTTGATTCGGCGTACATTCTTGGTGATCAAGCTGCTCGCGCAGCCGAGCGATCAAGCGCTGAAGCCACGCCTCACGCCGCGTGAGGGTGAGCGGGATCGAGGCCGATTCATTGAGATGCAGCTCCACACCGGGCGCCAGCTGGAAGCGATGCCAGCGGCTGGAGGAGGCATTGCTGCGCCCCGCCATGCGCGAGGCGCGCAGCGACGGCGATCGACTGCTCAGCGGTGCGCCGAGCAACGGCAACAGCGAGGGGGAGGGTTCAGGGGCAGACGACTGGATGCTCTGGAGGTAATCGAGGGCGTCCTTGCTATCGGGGACAGGGGAGGTGGGATAAGGGCCGTCATCCAGCTGGTTGAGCTGCTCCTGCAGAGCCTCGTCACCGCCGGCCACCAGGGGAGCAATGGCCGAGAGGCTTAATCCGCGCCTGGCCAGGGAGCGAACCAAGAGCAGCTGCAACAGATGGCGCTGGCCATAGACCGCGCGGCGGCCATCTTTGCCGGGTCGATCGATCAGACCTTCGGTGGCATAGAGGCGCACGGTGCGCGGGGTGATCCCTTCCCCCATGCGCTCGCCGGCCAGCTCCAGCAACTGATCAAGGCCGTAGATGGCCTCGCCGGCAGCGGGAGCGGACGCAGAACGGGAGGAGGGCTTCAACATGCAGAAATGGTAACACTGTTGCAGTGCAACTGTCAACGCGAGTCGTAAGATGCTGGGATCGGATCAAGCGCTCATGCCACCCCTGCTCGCCTCCCTCGCCGCTGCGACCCTCCTGGCCCAGGCCAATCCCCTGATGATCCCCGCCAAAAACGGCAACACCTGCCCCGGTGGCACCAGCTACGCCGGCGCGGGCTACTGCAAGGTGCGCGGCAACGTTCAGTACTTCCCCGCTAAGAACGGCACCACCTGCCCAGGCGGCAGCTCCTACGCAGGGGCCGGTTATTGCAAGGTGCGCCAGTGAGCGCTGCGGAGCTGACGATCACACCGCGCTACGGGGAAGCCCTGCTCTGGGCTGAGCAGATCCACCGGGATCAGCGCCGCAAAGGCAAACCCATCCCCTACATCTCCCATCTGATCGGCGTCAGCGCCCTGGTGTGGGAAGACGGCGGTACGGAAGACCAGGCCATCGCCGCCCTGCTGCACGACGCCATCGAGGACGCCGGCCAGAGCCACGCGTCCATCGCCGAACGCTTTGACAGCGCCGTGGCCGACATCGTGCTTGATTGCACCGACACCAACGGCACACCTGTGGGCGGAGAGAAGGAGCCCTGGCTGCTGCGCAAGACCCGCTACATCGCCTCCCTCGAGCACAAACCAGAGGCCTCGCTGTTGGTGACGGCAGCTCAATGGTTCACAGCTCCAGGGACAAGCAACCGGCTTGTGGTGCACAAGGTTTGTCCAAGGGGAATGGTCGGCCGGTTGTCTGGCGTGTCTGATGAGAGCCGGTTAGTTAGGCCGCTTCGCTTAGATCTCGCTCTTCAGCCAGCTCATCGGGAGAAGGGAGCAGTTCCCTGATCAGTTGAGCAACAATCAAACCCCGATTGCGGAAACCCATCTGGGCCTTAAGCCCGTCAATCCAATCCACGAGATCACGAGGCAGCTCTAGCGTTACGAGCACCAGCTCTTGCTGATCGGCTTTTTTGCTGGTCTCCATCGCAAACCTCTGGGTGGTTTCAGCTCATAATGCCTGCCTCACGAAAGGAGGCAAAAAAGTCCTCCTGTAGGGTCGCGCTCTCTCGCAGCTCTGCGCAGGGGACTTGTTGTCGGGCCACTCCCGGAACATGAAGGTGAGAGTCAAGGCAGGGTTGTCCAGAAGGATGTCAGCGCCGACAACCTCGGTCAAAGGCTGTAATCGCAGGCCCTGCTTAGGCGCTCGCCACTCACCCACCCGCGATCAAGGTTGTGCGGAGCGCAGGGGGCAGACGCCATGGAGATCGGACAACTGGCTACACCAGCGGGTTGACCACGAAAGCACGATCCTTGTTGTGCTTCATTGGGCTAGCGGCAGCTCGGCCTGATCCAGCAGCGGATTGGTCGCGGTGCCCATCGGTACAGGCATTTCCCTCTGGTCAGCCAAAAGACTGCCCACGCTGCCTTGCACTCAGCAATGCAAGCCGGTATGGTCCTTGGTGCTCACGGACACTGGCTTCTCCGCTGGGCTTTGACCTCTGGCCAAAACTGCATGAAGCCTTATCAATTCTTATTCACCACACTGGCGAGTACGAGCGCGATCGGCGCCGTCGGAACCATTGTCGGCCCCTCGATCGCAGATTCGCGTCCTCAATATTCCGCCCCCCCCTCAGCACCACCCTCCGCTGAGCATCTCCTCGCCGCACTGCCCACCACCGATCGCCTTTGGGTGAAGGTGCGCAGCGCCATCAGCATTGAAGAGCTGGCCGAGAAACTCGCTCAAGACGAGAGCAAGCTCGCCAAGCTCAACGACGTCGACGAAGACCATTCCTTCGGCCGTGGCGATTGGCTCGTCCTTCCCAGCCAAAGCAGCAAGCAGGCCAAGCAGCTCGCAGCGATCGACACCAGTGAACTGCGCCGCACACCTCCTCTCGCCGCTCCCCCCGAACCCCAGGAGCCCGCGCGGATCAAGCTCGGCGACAGCCTCGCCAAAATCGCCAACCGCTACAACCTCAGCATCAGCGAGGTGTTGCGTCTGAATCCTGGTCTTCAGGTCGCCCGACTCGTGGCTGGCACGCCGATCCGCGTGGCCCATTCCACGCCTGGCCGCAGCCGCATGATCCTTGGTCTCAAGCCCACGGCCTCTGGTGGCCTGAGCTGGCCCGATCAGCCTGATTTCGGCTTTGGCGGCAACCCGGCCGCTGAATTCGGCAACACCGCCTGGATCTGGCCGACCAAGGGCATCTTCACCTCCGGCTACGGATGGCGTTGGGGCCGGATGCATAAAGGCATCGATGTTGCCAACAACGTGGGAACGCCGATCGTGGCGGCCCGCTCAGGGGAGGTTGTGGTGGCTGGCTGGAACAATGGCGGCTACGGCTACCTGGTGGAACTGCGGCACGCCGATGGGTCCCGCAGCCGCTACGCCCACAACAGTCGAATCCTGGTGCGCGTAGGCCAGGTAGTTAAGCAGGGAACAGTGATCTCTCAGATGGGCAGCACGGGTCGCAGTACAGGGCCCCATTTGCACTTCGAGATTCTTCCGGCTGGCCGTGGAGCGGTCAACCCTTTGCAGTTCTTGCCGCAAAAGGCCTAGAAGTATTTAGAGATCAATAGGCATCAAATGCGACTTGATATTAAGCCGCATTCGCCACAGTCTATTTTTTAGTTTTGGCGCAGACAGCCCCATTACAAGAGATCTTGACAGGCTTAAGAGACAGGAGATCAACGGCACCGGATGAGGGATCAAATCGCCATTTGGAGGTGACAACAACGTTGTTTTGCTGAGCAGATAGACTTGGGTGAATAAAGTTGCCGAGGCTTGTAGCAAGAACACGATTACCATGTCGTGTCTTGATGATGGAGATCGGTTCTGCGCCGTGTGGACCTGTACCGATAGCGACGTCTACCAGATTTGCGTGAATCCATGAGGATAAGATCACCTTTAGCTTGGAGTGACTTTGCGGGTTCCAGCTATGCAGAGCCAAAACACGGAAGCCAGAAGCAGTCGCCATTTGAGTTTTTAGGCGAGCTAGATCTTTGTCGCAGATAATATTCTTGCAATACACAGCATCGCCTCCTATATAAGCACTAATGAATGTGACAGGTACCAGTCCACCAGAGACCGCATAAATACCGCTCGAAGGCAAGGCAGTCGAGGAAGTATAAATCCCATTAAAGAGCACGGCACTCTTTGACGATGAAATTTGGCGTGAGATCCCTGAAAGATGAGACAGGGTCTGCAATGGGCCCAATCCTTCTGGCGAGCGCAGGCAGTCAAAGGAATGGTTATTGGCAAGCCCAATGAGATTGAAGCCAATCAGACTCGCATCAGCCAAGTCCTGTGGATGGCTTAGAAATGCAAAGCTTGATTTGCTACGAGGAGCCCAGAACGCACTGCATCGATGGCCAACACTAGTTTCCCAATTGATGAAGTTAATATCACCTACCAAACTCCGACTCGGATCGAGTTGTTGATATGCACGCCGAAAGCCAGATCGATAGACAGGGGTAGCAACATGAGACGATGCCCATCCTGCATCCCCGAATGCAGAGAATGAAAACTCAACCGGGCTTTGTGGCGACGAAGCTTGTACATCGAGCAGGGGCTTCGCGACTACATCTACAGTACTCGTATAAAGACCTGAATTGTTTACTCGATATTGCGAGGGAATAGCTGATGCACAGGAGGATATAACCGGCATTAACAAGCCAAGGACTGCAAGTCTGCGGATCACTCTCGAGGCTTTCAAGCTTGTACAAATATAGACCGCCAAACGCCTTGTGTATAGGCAAATCCCCATTTGAACCCATGCAGAGATTGCATCAACCACTACAGCTCGGATAGCATAGGAATACGCTTAGCAAGTGGGGTGTAGCAGTCCGTACAAGCTGAATCGCCAAACAAGCCTAATGAAGGCTGCCCTCAGTTAGTTTTCCGACACAACAACTGGGCTTTGTCAACGATGGCGTACGTCAGCCTCAGCATGCGTTGCTTTGAACTGGAAAACACTAAGTGAAGCCCAGTGCTAGCAAACCCTAGCGGAAAAGCGAAGCATATTTATCCATAAAAAGTCGCTTAGACCTGAGGACGCACTGATCACGAGTAAGACCACCTAGCAGACGATGAGAGTCATCATGGGTGAGGTGAAATGCATACGAGGCTGACATGAGTGGGCAGCCTTCTAACTGAAGAGAAATCAGGAGGTCATGGTCTTCCCATCCATAGGATTTGTATATCAGGTCGTGCCCTCCACACCTCACGTAATCATCTCGTCTGCAGATCAGGTTGCCAAAGCCTGGGCGAGTGTTCACAGATGTCCAGTGTTCAATCGAAATGTATTTAGAGCCATTTTGGTCAGTCGATAGTACTGGTAGCTCACCCGACCATATTGTTTGAGCTGAAGCCATGCCCACTTCATAGATATCCCTGATATAGACAACGCTTCTCTTGGCATTAGGCTTATTGACGCAATCCAACATGCCACGAAAAGATGATCTTGTGAATCTTAAGTCGCAGTCAAGGAAAAACAGATAGTCTGCCGATGTAAAGGCAAAGCATTGCAGTTGAAGGATGCTCTTTGAGTGCGGCAAGCGAAGACTAGCGCCAGATAGCGATGATTTCTCTGGTGACACATAACGCTTCCACGAAGACTTCCTGGTGCCGCCATTATTTGCCAACACAAGCACGAATGATCCACATCCGAGAACGATTGATGAGAGGCAGAATGTATTTAGCAATTCTAGACCGGAATTCAACCAGAATCGAAGGTCCTGATCTCTTCTGTAACAGGGAATGACAAGGTCAATCATCTATTCCTTGAGTAGTAACGAACCCGATTTGCTTTCACAAGCTCTGGCTCGTTCCATCCATTTTGGTCACAATGGTCAAAGTGAAGATACAAGAGATCTCTCGAACGAGCACAGATACGCTTTGTCGACTTGCAATATCGTTCAAGTACATCTTGATCTTCGCAACCCCAACCCACAAACTCTTCGTCCCATCCACCGATTGATAGCAGCTCAAGACGGTTGTATGCAGGGCAAACCATAAATCGCTCACCTTGCATCAGCTGCTTATAGATAGCTCCGCTACAGTCTTCGGGTGCAGCCTTTGGAACTGAGATAGTATAGCTATTGACACAAGAATCATCATTTCCGGACATGACTCTGTATCCACCAATGATTAACTGTGGTGATGTAGTCACAAGACTGCACAGCGTGTCTATGGAGAACATTGGAAGAAGGTCGGCATCAAGTGGGATGACATAGTCACCTCGGGATTCACTAAGAGCATGGTTAAGGAGACGTGTCTTGTGGAACTCCTTACGATCAGAATCTACCCTTAGACACTTAACACCATGCTCAGCCAACAATTCCGAGAGTTCGCGATCGGAAAATGCTGTCTCTTCTACAAAGATCAGCTCGCACTCTGCCCGTGTGATCTGAGGAAGCAGGTATTTACAAATGCGCCGTACATCATCTACTCTGTGACGGGCCGGCAGTAGGAAACTGATGACGGGCATGATAGAGCGGATTATCTCTTCAGGGAAGGCGGAAGAGTTGAGGGACCTGCTCCTGCAAAGCAATATCTACTCATCAAGACTCGCCGAGGTGAAGAACCCGGAGCGGATGTCGTTGCCATCTATCCACAATATACTGGTTGATCAAGGAGGGATCAAAAAAGATGACTGGTTAAGTTTACAGAATGTAGTCAGTGAAAACTTTTTTGCGTCTGAGTACAAGGGAGTTACCAGTGGCAGATCGGGCAGACGTGCTGAGTATACAAAGCCAGCGGAGTGGATCGTGCAAAGAGATCTCTGGCGACAAAAGAATCTATCGAGGATTGCAGGAAGAGACTATGCTGTCGTCAATATTGCATCACGCTTATTCCCTCACGATCCCTTTGATATATCGATACTTGACTGCAGGTTGTCAAGTGACGAATACGAGAGACTTGGCAAACTGGTTGACTATTATAAGAGCCAGGATGTCACGGTAATATTTAGAGGCTTTCCCGCACGACTAGTCGAGTCACTGGATTTTCTACAGAGAATAAGAGGAGCTCATGAGGGCAGAACAATCATTCTGACTACTGGCTGGTCTGTTCATCCACGAGAGAAAAAGGTCATTGAGAATCGGTTTGGGAAATGCAACGTTTTCAGTGAATATGGGGCTCAGGATCTTGGTATTCAACTGTATTCATGTGAATACTGCGGCATGTTCCATGCAGAAAATCCACGCAGCCTGATCAGCATTAGCGGCCGAAAAATATTTTCAACGGACCTCTACAGTCATACGCAGCCCGTGATTGCAGCAGAGACAACCGACTTAGCAAGGGTAAGGTCTGATACGTGCCCTGCCGGGGAAGGCTTGGTCTTCATGCCCATTTGCATGCCACCAGTGCTACTTCCTCCATCAGAGCGCTCTAGTAGCAGTATCCAACAAATTAGTCCTGGCTCACAAAAGCTGTTGTTGGGGCCTAATGCGCACCCTATTCTTGCTGAGATCCTAAATAGTGGTCCCAAGGTCAATTGGAACCCTAGAGATAAAAGAAAGGACTACAGGCAAGCGCTGCAGGATCTTCTTTCAAAGAACAATATTAGCGAATGCAGAAGTCTGCTTGCATCAGTTCTTGACAAGGAGATGCTATTGGTATGGAAACAAAGGAAAATGAGCTTAGTCTCATTCCTTCTGGGATTCTTAGTGGTAGCCGATAATCATCAGTGGATAGATCTTGCCGGACCTTGGCTCGATAGTAGCGGATCTGATTATCTTCTAGATCTTCTTTCAGCTACGCGAGCAATCTGTGAGAATATCGAGCAGCGAAGCGGTCTTAGTGATGTAGCTTTGTTGGTCGTCGACATAGTCATCAGCCTTTTCTCACTTGACCCAAGCACTCCATTTACTAACTCGCTTGATTCGATAGAACCTCTTCTGGAAGACTTATGCAGAAACATTGGCAACTCAAGGCTCGGCGTAGCCAGCCTCCCAATGGCATCAGCTATCAATTCTTATCTATCTGCCTATTGCTGGAGACATCGCAGAGATATGCTCGAGATGGTATTCAGCTCCTATTCTGGATTCAAGACCCCAAACATGAATTTGATTGAGCAATACCAGTCACTGGGGCTTTTAAGAAAGATCTGACCGATGCTGATGGATATTCAATTTCGAAAAGACAGGCTCCTGAACTCTTGTTGTATATACAAGTCTGCGATAGCACGCTCTGAATCCAATGTGGATAGTTTCTTTATCCGGCGACCAGAATTTAGGGCCACTTGGGATGCGATTAATAGGAAGTCAGAAGATATGTTTAGAATAAGTTCGGCTCTCAGTGAACAGCTCACTACTCAAACCAGTCAGGCGGCCAAGGAGCGACATGACGTCGTCTGTGTGGTTGCATATTTGAGAGATCATGATTACTTCTATGATGCGATCTCATCAATTTTGGACCAGACAAGAAAGCCAGACCGTGTCGTTATTGGTATTGACAATGCATATCAGGATAACGCTTCACAAGATATTCAACTCGCGTCACGAGCACTGGAATCAGCAGACATTCATGTGTCCACCGAGCTTTTCGCAGGCCTAAATGGTCCATATCATATATTTAATAGCATTATTAGCAAGATGAATGACGCTGTCCTCCTCTGGCTTCATGATTCAGATGATATTTCACATCCTACAAGACTAGAAAAACAAATTGCGTTCATGGACTATCACCAGCTCGATATCTGTGGATCATTTGAGCTACGATTTGATCAGGCCGGATATGAGCTATTCCAGTACCCCGTCAACGTGTCTCGTGCACTATCGATCGAGCCTGGCCATTGCATGCTATGGCCTTCCTCGCTAATTAAAGCAAGTCTCTGGCGAAAACTTGGCGGCTGCAGTGATGCGTTCAGATTTGGCGCTGATACAGAGTTTCAGCTTAGAGCCTGTTTCGTCGCACGCATGGGAAATCTGCCTTCTTTTCTTTACGCAAGGAGAAGACGATCCAATTCACTAACATCATCCATAAATACCGGCCTGCGTTCGTGGACCCGTGGATATATTAATTCCATCTATAAAGCTGAGTATTATCAGCGTCAAATGATTCGTTCTTCGGGAAAAGAACCCGTGCTTACGCCTCGCTTCAGCGTGGCCAACGGTCAATTCGGTGGTGAGCGATGCATAGACACGCTCACCGACAGTAGTGTCTAGAACTATAAACAGACATACTCTCCCCATGGAAGTTCAGTGTAATCAATATTTCTATTTGCCTCGCGGCATACTCCCTTTTGGACAGATCCATTTGGCATCCTGAACCAGGTGATAATATAATCCGTCTGATTAACACCAAATGTCACCTTCGTAGTGGTATCACAGGATTTAAGTATATCTTCTGCTATTTGACGCTGGGTATCACTGGAATTCATGAAGCGTTCGGTTCCTTCAGTACCAGAGAGACTAAAGGTCGCGTATTCATTGAACGAGAACGGATTCACGGCCATGGGGCTCATCTCACCGCTTGTGAACTCATCAACTTGACCGCCGTTAGCGGCTATCATTCTGCGTGCCGCTTCGAGCGATTCTGCGCAGGTCTTGGTTCCAGGCTGATATATGGCTGACTGCCTTTTACTTAATAAGGCAATACCGAGACTGACAACTCCTACAGGAAATAGCGCAATGAGAAGAAATACGGGCTGTATCTTTCCGAATACAGAAGCGCTCTTTTTCATAGGGCTTTTTTGTATCGCCCTACCTTAGCAGTCCCTTGTTCTATGGCAAGCTTTTTTGTTGTCTCCTGGTGTGATCACTCTATTTCAAAAGACTTCCTCCACGCGTACCTGCGAATGGGGATCTCCCCCGCCATTTCTTTCCTTGCGAGTTTTAGCACGGGCGCATTGGAGAGGATCAGACTAATATCCACTGTGACGTCAGTCGTTGCGGCAAGGGCACCGATATCTCGATGGGGATGGTGATGGAAAGGCTTGCGAGAGTTTGCGCGGCTGATTTCACCGCTCCTGCAACACCACCCCCTGCCTGAGCACGGTGACGCGATCCACCGCAACCTGATCCGCCATCGGGTGACTGAGGCGCAGCTGCTGCAAGAGCGCCCAGTCGAGCTGCTCCCCCTCCAACCAAGCCGGGAACCATTGGATGCGGGTCATCGACAGCCAAGCGGGCCAGCGCTCAGGAACGGTGTCACCAGCCGTCGTCCCAGCCACCCACACCGTGGCGGTCTCGCCCTGCTGCAAGACGCGGTAGTGCACCTGCAGCTTGTTGTGTGGGAGTGGACTTCTGCTCATCCCTGCGCCTGCCGCTCGTTCTCCTGTTGCTCCTCCTGCCAGGCGCGATGCAGATCAATCCGTGTGATCCGGTAGCCCAGTCGCCGTGCCGCCAGGATCAGCTCCTTGCGCGAGCGGCAGTGCTTGAGGGCGCGCTGCAGGGCTGCATCAGCCTCCACATTGGCCACAAAACGCTCCAGCTCTGACCAGCTCATGGGAGAGGAACTCCTGGGTCTCTCACCATGCCAAGGGCGCCTGAAGTGCGCCAGGTTCCGCAGATCACACTCCTCCAAACCCTGCGTCAGCACTGGGAAAACCGGCCGGGACACCGGCCGGCGGGAGGCGGAGCCTCCCGAGGTGGCTCAGATCACTGAGACCGTGGTGCCCTTACGGCCCTGGAAATGCCGGGCCATCGCATGAGCATCTTCTGCAGGAATCAGGCGGAGCTTTTTGACGGGCTTCCCGCGACGACCGATCGGGGTGGTGATGCGCTCATGGCCATAGGCCTTGATGCCATCGGGATAGGTGTGCAGCACCAGGAAACGGATCTCGCAGCAGGGAGCGGTGGGGCGTGCCATGGAAGGGGAAGGCGTGGAACACCCCGACCGAGGCCCGCTGTGGCGGAGGCGGCAAGGACTGCGCAGCAGCCCGGCCTGATCCTTGCCGCCTCTGACGCAGTGGGCACGCTGGGAGGGATCCACGCCGCTTCCATGGCACGCGCCGCCGCGGCTGTGTGGTGAGCCGAGTGCTGGTGCGGTTCGGAAGGGAGAGCCTCAAGGCCTAAGGCCAGGAGTGAATCACCGAGAGGGGGAGCAGTCCTCGAGATGCACCGCACCGGCTCAAGACGCACCGCAAGAAGCGCCGCGCCGGGCACCTCCAGGATCGCCCCTGGTCAAGGGCTGACGCGAGGCGAGCGGACTGGTTGGTGTGGCGCGATCGCCCCGGCGGAGCCGGTGCTCACCGCGCATCAGCGACTGGACTCGCCCCTTGACTGGCGGAGCGGTCCTGAAGGCGTCCCGTCGCTGCGTCGGAAGGCGTCAGTTCTGTATGGCTACCCATGCTGTTGGTTTCGGTCCTGAGGATCCGGTTGGGTTGGTGGAGTCCTGTTATCGGGCGGTGGAGTGGCTGCTGGCCACCCACACCGCCAAAGGGCTCTTGATCCCCAGGCCCTGGATCGATCACCCCTATGGGGAAGAAGAGATCGCCCTGCTGGAAGAGGAGTTGCTTCCTGCAATGGCGGTGTTTCTCGCCAGGGTGGAGGCGATTGATCGAGCGATCGAGGCCGATCAGGAGCTGGAGTTCAAAGCTCACCAGGTCCGCTGAGGGCCAGGCCGGCGGTGGCCGGCCTTTTCTGCTGTTCCCGTTGGGCGGGTCAGGCCGCGGGTGCGTCTGCCAAGAAGCTCTCGATCCAGCGCTGGTGCCGGCTGGTGGTGATCAGCCCAGCCAGGGATGGTTGAGCCTCAGGCACCTGGAAGGCAGCGCGGAAGCCTTTGGAGAAGGCCTCCAGCCGAGCAGGAGCGAGGGCCTTGATCCGCTCCTGCAAGGCTGTGATCGCAGTTGGCTCCAAGGCTTTCTCGTTCTGTGGTGCCGCAGGTGTGGGCTTAGCCGTGACCGCTGGCTTGGCATCGCTCACCTGGCGCTGCTGCTTGTCGTAGAGCGCCAGGCCGAACGGATTGCCAAAAGTCATCAGCGCCCGTTTGGTGGCATCGGTCTCCGCTTCTTTGAGCGCCGATTCATGGGCCAGGCCCTTGTCGGCATCAATGCCATGGCCGGCGCCTGAACCCTCGCGGATCAAGGTGCGGTGGCCGGCAGTCACCGTGATGCGCACGCGGGCGGTGTAGGTGACACCCCAGCCGCTTTTGCGATCCCGCCCAATCGGGCGTTCGTGTTCCGCCACGCAGCGGCTGATCAGGGTGCAGCGCTCCCAGCCGTCAAAACCAAAGATGCGGTTGGCCTCTGCAATCACCTGCCACCCCTCGAGATAGCTGACGCGGCCACGCCCCTGCTCCCGCTGGCGCACATGGGCCCGATCCAACGGCGCCGACAACAACGCCACCTGCCTCTCACTAAACCCGGGGCCGGGGCCAGGGGCCCCCTCGATGTGGGCGGTTGCAGGGGCAGGCGATGGTTGAGCAGCGTCTTGGCTCAGCGTTTCGCGCAGTAGTTGAAGCGTTGTGGGTGGCCGGCTGGTGGCGTTGCGGCGAATTGGAGCGGAGTGGGTAGTGGCTGTGGATGTGATGGCCATGGCGATGAAGTGGTGTGTGTGGAGTGGTGAAAAGGAAGTGGGGCCCGCACCTGCAAAACCCCACTGCGAGGCCCACTGTGGGGGCTAGGTGATGGACCAGTGGCGGCGTTTGATGAGGCGTGCGCCTGGGACGGCGGTGGAGGAGAGGGAGAAGGCGAGGTGGGCGGCTTCTGGTTTGGGGAGGCCTGAGATGGCGGAGGAGATGACGGAGCGGATGCGGGCCTTGATGGAGGTTTTGTTTGGTGTGGTGGTGGTTTGGGTGGTGAGGAGATCTGGAGGGAGGAGATCGGGTTCATCGATCTCGATGGCTTCTGTGGTGCGTGAGGTGAGGCGGTGATCGAGCAGGTTGTGGGCAGTGGCGGATGGGTCGAGGCGGGAGAGCAGATGAATGAGGGTGGATTCGAGGGCGTCAGCGCGGTTGTCTTCTCGTTTGGCGAGGGCTGAGAAGCGCTTGGATTGGCCGGAGTGGTAGTTGGCTTCTGCGCGGAGGCGTTCGATCACCCAACAGGTGGCATCGGCTTTGCGCAGGAAGGCCTCGCGTTTGTTGTCCTCAAGTGCGAGGGATTCCTCGAGATCAGCAATGGCGAGAGCACGTTCGTCGTCGTCCTCGGTGTCGAGACGCTCCGAGAGGCGAGCAATCCACGAGGTTTCGGCTTGGAGATCAGCGCCGAGCTCCCAGAGGGTGGGGAGCTGGGGGGTGACATCAGGAGGGGTGGTGACAGGAATGGCGACAGACATGGCTGAGGTGTGTGATGTGTGGGAAGGGAAGAACGGATGAGGCCTATGCCGCCTCAGGGATCTGGATCACCTCGATGGGGATGGCCGAGCGGCGGCTGAGGCGATGGGCCTGATCGAGCAGCGAGGCCGTGCCGCGGGATCCCGGGAACGCGATCACGAGCAAGGCAGCGCCGAGGGGAAGAGCGGAGAGCAGATCCAGAGAGCGCTGGAGCATCTGGCGATTGCGGATCGGCCCAGCGGCGCGGCCGTGTTGCCTCCAGGCGGCAGGGCAAGGGATCTGGGGCCAGCCCAGCTGATCGGCAGCGGCCGCGATCGCCTGATCAGCCCCGCGGGCAGCGCCATGGAGCAGGGCCTGTACCAGGCGGCCACGGGTGGCGCGCAGGAGATGGGTGGCGATCAATTCGGAGGGCCAGGTGAGATCACGACCACCACCGGCCACGACCACCAGCTGGCCGCTACCTGGCAGAAAGATTGAGGCAAACAGAGAAGGATCAGGCGGCGCCAATGCGGCGGCCTGGGTGAACAAAGGCATGGGAAGAAAATGAGCGTAGAGGGATCTCTTTCAAGGGCTCCGGCTACAGCGGAGGCCATCCCTTGATCACCTTCTTATTGTATCAGTACGGGCGTACTATGCGCCAGGTGAGACGGGGCTTGCGGGGCTCTCTTCTTGAATCTTTACGGCTCTAGATCCAGGCATCTGGGGCATCAGCAGCGGGGCAACTCTTCTGAAAGCCGAGCAGCCATCAAGCGCCCAGAACGCAGCCACCAACAGCGCTTCTAGGAGCATCAGACGGGCCCCAATGCGCCGGGCCACCGCAGCCGCGGGAGGACGCCATGCCTGCAGAACCAACGCCACACATCCCGGCGGCGGCAAGGACAGAAGAGATCACGCGAGCGCCAGGGCCGGTGTCCGCGCAGCGGCTACGCCGGCTCGCGAAGCCCTGGCGCCGTGTGACATCCTCCAATTCCGCCGCCGGGTGGCGACACACGCGCGAGCAAGAGACCCTGTTAAAAGACGAAGACCTTGACACAAGGACAGAGTCCTCGCGGCTATAGAAATACAGAAGAAATAACTAGTAGCCAGATTATTGAGCTAGAAACTGGGCCAGAAAGGTCCATGAGATGAAACGCGTTGCAGCAGCTGGCATTGGGGCGGGTTGTATTACGGCATTAGCCGCAGGCTGGTACCTGCTCAGCCCTTTCGCGGCAGTCGCGGGATGTAGAAACGCAATTATTGAGCTCAATTCTGAAAGGGCATCAGAGTGCATTGACTTTCCAGTTCTAAGAGAAAACCTTAAATCCGAGCTTCCTGCACTGCTGGCAAAACAGATGCAGCAGGACCCAGAAATGCAAGCCAATCCTTTCGCCAGCTTCGGCATGGCCCTGATCATGCCAATGGTATCTGCAATGGTTGATGCTTACGTCACGCCAGCGGGACTAAGAACAGCCTTCGAAATGGCAAAGTCAAGCCAATCTGGCGTAGGGGCTAGCACAGAGAATGAGGGCGAGGCCGCCGCAGCCAATAGATCAGCAGAGCTGAGCGAGTCATTACAGAAAAGCTCGCTCGGTTACAAGGGCCTTGATAAGTTCCAGGTAACTGGAACAAACGAAGACGGGTCTAAGATCACGCTTATATTTAATCGACAAGGGTTTGCGGACTGGAAGCTCTCAAGCATAAGCTTCTAGCAACATAGTCTTTACAAGCAAGTATTCACCAAAAGAGCTAATGCAGAGCGGAAGATATGCTATCTGCAGTAAATAGAGGAATTCCAGGCCTACCGTATCTTTAGATCACCCAGGGCAAGGACAGGGCAAGAGGAACCAACTGCTTCCAGCCATCGTTCTGATAATCCAGCCTGTCGCGAGTCATGCGCAGAAGACTCACTCCAGCTCAAACGTGTTGTGGACGATGCCGCTTCCGTCAGGGCCCGGGACAGTGACAACAGCAAAGCGTTGGCCTCCGCGTCGATAGTCATAGCGACAGAAGCCCATCCCCGTTCCCGAGCAGCCGCTCAGGCTGGCCAGGGTGTTGTGGGCCAGTCGCTGCTCAAACGGCAGGGGATCGCGATCGGGCTTGGCCACCCAGCCGTCCGCAAGCAAGCGCGCGTCAACCTCACTGATCGGCTCTCGAGGTTCGATCACCGGCAGGGGCGTCTCTGTATCGCCACCGGAGCGCACGGCCTGCGTGAGCACAACCCCCGCCGCCGCAGCCACCCCCAACCACCAGAACCGTCTGGGCCAGCGGGGATTGGCATGGCTGGCGGCCACGGGCGCGCTGAGAACCGGGGTACACGCCGATTACAGCAACGAAACGTCGCCAGCGGTCACTCCGCCGTGGAGCTGGCGACCGGTTCGAGGAGATCCAACAACGCCTGCAATTCCGCCTGCGGCTCCCGCTGCAACACCCCCATCACGTCCGCTCCGGGGTCTGCCGCTTGCGCGAGTGCTGCACCAACGGCTCCCTGAAGTTGCCCGGCCAGCTGCAATGCCATCGGGGCAATCGCTCCATCCACGGCCACAACCGCCAGGCTGCCCAGCCACTCCATCGCCGCCCGACAGGCGTGGTCCTGAAAGGAAAGACACTGCAGCAGAGTGCGGCACTCTGCTGCATGTACAAAAAGCGTCAGAGCCCTGCGTTCCGCGCGCCGGCGGGCTGTAGCGGAGCAGGGTTCAGCAACTGCCATGGCAGAGGGCAAGGTCCCGCTCTCCTGCTCGCCGCTACGGCGTAACGCCATCTCCAGACGCTGCTCCGCTGATCTCCGGAGCACCCCATCCGGCAGCTGCTCCACCAGGGCCTGACCGTCACGCTCGACCGCTTGCAGGGTTTCGAGTGATGCCTCACCGGTGCACGCTGTCAGAGGTGCCAAAAGCCGATCAAGCCGCCACTCCAGCCAGTGCTTCGCACCGACGAGCAATCCCTCGATAGCGCTGGCTCCCTGGCTGCGGAGCAGCCCATCGGCGTCCTGCCCCTCAGGCAGCTGCACCACAGAAGCGCTGAGCCCACCGGCAACGAGCTGCGGCTGCAACTGTTCAAGCAGCTTGTCCGTCGCCGCTTGCCCGGCCCGGTCCCCATCGAGGGCAACGAGCAGATGCTTCATCCCCTGGCGTTGCAGGAGCTGCAGCTGCAACGCCGACACGCTCGTCCCCAGACAAGCCACGGCATTCGTGAGCCCCGCCTGGTGGAGCTGGATCACATCCAGCGGGCCTTCCACCAACAGCGCTGTGCCCTCCTTACGGATGGCCTCCACGGCTTGGTCCAGCCCAAAGACCACCCCATTGCGTTGGAAGAGCAGGTCGTTCGTGCTGTTGCGGTACTTGGGTTCCTGGTTGCCGATAGCCCGGCCGCAGAAGCCAGCGGTCTGGCCGGAGGCGTCATTGAGGGGAATCACAAGGCGCCCACCGGCAAAACCCAGGTGCCAGGCGCGAGCGGTGTAGGCACTGATGCCACGGGCCTGGAGGTAGTCGGCGCCATCGCCGCCTTGCTCGAGCTGTTGCACCAGTTCCAGGTGGAACTGAGCCCGCTGCTCACTGCGCTTGGCCATCAACTGACGCCTCTCGCGCCACTCCTGCTCGAACTGCTCCTGCGCCTCCGGGTCGCCTTCCGCCACGCTCACACCCGTGCGGCGGGCCAGCTCGAGCACGGCTTCTTGAAAGCTCAGGCCCTGCCTGTCCTGCAGCCAGCCGATGGCATCGGTGCCTTTGCCGCAGACAAAGCAGTGCACCCGGTTGCGCGTTGGGCTAACAGACAGCGAGGGGCGGCGATCGTCGTGCCAAGGGCAACGGGTCACGAACTCCCGGCCACTCTTCTGGAGTTCAGTGGGCCCAAAGAGATCCGTGACCTGGGCCCGTTCGCGCACGCTTTCCAACACCGCCGGCGTGAGCAGCCCAGCCGGGCGACCCGTGGGGTGGCCGCTGGGATGCCCACTGGGTGCACGGCGGGCCGCACCTCCAATCACCCGATGAGGGGCGGCCATGCCGCTGGGTTTGCCACTGCCGCTGGCCATGCCACTGCTGTTCATAGGCACTCCACGCCGGGGTAGAGGTCAGTGCCGGTGAACAGCTTGCGGGCCTCGTCGCCCTCCAGGTAGCAGTGGCTGCGGTCCAGGCGAATCGTGGTCTTGCTCAGGTCGGAGCCGGCGGCCATCTGGCCGTGGCGGTATTTGCCGTGGTGCACCTCTAGCAGGCCCGGCTGAGAGGGAGTGAATTCATCGAGCTTGGGCCGATCGATCAGCCACACCGCCGATGCGTAGCGCTCCAGCTCGGATGTGCCCGCCAGGTGGGAGACATCGGGGCCGGTGGGGTTGCCGTAGGCGCCGCGGTTCAGCTGCGCCACCACGAACACATCGAGTTCACAGCGGCCGGCCAGGGCCTTGATGGCGGTTGCACGGGCAGCCAATTCAGCGGTGGTGTTGCTGCCGTAACCAGGCGTGGGGCCCATAGCGTGGAAGTGATCGAGCACCACCGCCGCCAGCTCGGGATGGGCGCTTTTGCAGTCCTCCACCAGAGCCGCCAGCTCTTCCACCGTGGCGGCGAAGTGCGATTGGTAGAGCACCCGGCCCATCCGCTGCCCGTTGGGGGCAATGCTTTGTTCGAACTGAGCAGAGAGCTGGTTGAGGTGTTCGAAATCGCGGCCCTCGATCACCTCACCGCGGCCCTCGAGTTCATTGGCGGAGTAGCGCGGCGTGAACACCCCGCTGGCGCGGCGGCAGTAGTTGGCCAGTAGCCGTGCGCCGATGGCGCGGCGGCTCAGTTCGCAGGAGAGCACCAGGACAGAAGCGCCGTTGATGGCGAGGCCCATGGCGGCGGCGATGCCCACCGTGGTTTTGCCCACACCGGACTTAGCAGCCAACACCCAGGTGCTGTCGCCAGTCCCGGGGAGCACCCCGCCGCGCATGTCGATGTCCAGCGAGGGGATACCCGTCGAGATCGGCTTGGGGCGTTGCTCGGCTGGGAGAGAAGCCAGCGCGAGGCACTCGCGCCTGGCATCGGCCTCGCTGCAGACCTGGAAGCTCTGGCGATAACGCCCCGCCGTGATCGAGGTGGCGTCATTGAGCAACTGCCGGCAGCTCTCCAGTTCGCCATCGATGCCGCAGTCGATCTGCTCGCGCGCCAGGAGCTTGCGCAGGCCTGGATAAAACAGCGCCCGTGCCTTGGCGCTCTGGAAGAGCCGGCAGGCAATTTTGAAGTCCAGCTCGGGGTGAATCAGGCCGTCATCCCCCCAGGCGATCACCTCAGACAACGCTTCCTCTATCTGAAAAAGCGACCCGCGGAAGCGGCCTTCCAGGGCGCGTTGGCGCAGGTCCTCACGGATGGCGTTGGCATTGAGCACGTCGATGTCACGACGGCCGCGGAACAGCTCATCGATCTCAAGCGCCAGGGCCCTGAGCCCCGGTTGGGTCCAGATCGAGCCGGGCACCACCTCGTCAAACCGCAGACCAATGGCGCGGCGGAAGAGACCCCAGCGCTCGCGTTGGTCGTCGGTTCCGACCAACACCGCAGCCAGCAGATTCTTTTCGTGCTCCGCCAGGGAGTGATCAGCCGGCACGTCCGGGACCTCAGCTGCCATCAACCCGGCGGCGGTCTCAATGAAGACGCCTTCATCGATCAGCCGTTGAATCAGCGACGGATCGAAGGCACCGGGCATGGGGGTCTTGAACTCCTCGTTGCCGGGGTCATTGGCGCCGGCAGCGGTGTTGGCATTCGGGGTGGTGGTCATGGCGTGAACAGCGATGGGACGTGTGGGCCCTGGATTCAGCGCCTGGCCTCCTCGGCGAACTGCTCGGCCGCCTTGCCTGGCGTTCCGAAACCGGCGGCCTCCAGAACTTCCGCCAGGTGTTGTTTTTCGCTCGCCGGAAGCTCGCGGCCCGCCATGCCCTTTCCCTTCCACTCATGACCGTCCCAGAGCAGAAGCTCACAGGCACGAAGGTGGTCGGGGTGGAAGGCGGGAGCCGGGCGTTTTTGGCCCACTCCTGGAGTGTTCCCACCGATGGCGCTCGTGAGCCGTTGGGTGTATGTCGCGGAGTCAGATGCGCCCCAGCAGAAGACATGCCAGAACTCCACCCCCAGACCCGCTGCCTTGCGATCAGCGCTCAACAGAGCCATGGCGCAATCCGAGCCGCTGCGGCCCTGCGGGTAGGTCACGCGCCAGAAGTCAGGCACGCGCCGTAGTGCGCTGATCAGCACCGACCAGAAGGCCTCGGCGCCGCCGGCGTGGCGAATCGCCTTCTGCAACTTGCTGACCAGGGCTGATCCCGTGGGGTGGTAAGCCGGCCAGCTCTGGGGTTTGTGCTGGTTGTAGGTGGCAGTGAACTGAGCGATCAACGGGCTTTTTGGGGCAGTGCTCTCGGGCTGAGCTGAGGGTTCCGACGGTCCCGCGGTTATGGCTTGCTGTGTTTGCAGCACTTGGTCTTGCTTGACCTCTGCGGTTTGTGGCTCCGGCGTGCATGCATCAGAGGCCGCAACATCGCCTCTCTGATCGCCTCGACCGCATGGACCCTGGGGCTCATGGAGGCGAATGCAAAGCCCTGTTGTGCTGCTCGTGAAGCTCAACCAACCGATGGCTTCCAGATCCAGCAAATCGGCCCGGATTTCTCGTGGGTGCAGATGCCAGGCCTCCGCCAGTTGACGGCAACCCACCTGAACGCTGGATCCACCTCGAGCACGGAATTGCAGGTGCCCAAACAGCGTGGCTACACGCAAGGCGCGACTGGGACGCCGCGACCCTGTGCGCCCACGATCGAGCTGTTGCAGGGCTCGGTAGGTGAGATCAACGGCCTCAGTGCTGACGGCGTAAAAGCGCATGGGCGATGCAGGAATGCCTGCCCGTGGTGATACCTAGAGGCTATGGGGGGCGCCCCTGATCACTGTGCTGGACTGAGTTCTCTGGTGGGCTCGATGCGCCAGATCGGCTGGTGGCTGTTCCCTTGGTGTTGTCCCACCCCGAGGAGCGGCTGTTTGGGCTGTTCTTTTGGTTTTGTTCTCTAAGAGTTTTTAGAGATATAGATGGTGAGCCAATCTGATCCACCCCCTGTGACCAGTCTGGCTACAGCAATCGAACCAATCTGGCTACAGCAGTCAGATCGTTCTGGCTACAGCAGAGGCCTTTGGGGTTGGAGCTTGAGATCAGATTGATCCAGCCGCTGAGCTCAAGTCGCCCTCACCTGAGCAGGGCCTCATGGTCCAGTGAAGGCAATCTGTACCCACCGCTCACAGGCCAACGCTGTAACGCAACCCGGCCGAACGGCGCAAGGGTGAAACCACGGGGAATGCTCGCGGCAGTTGCCGCTGTTTCCCATGCCCCCTCGTCATGCCCCCGTTGCCTCCACCGTGAAGACCTGGCTGAACACCAGCAGTGCCCATCGCCCACTGTGCGAGCGCACGGTGATGGAGCTATCGCGCCGGATTCAGCGCTGGCAACAACACCCCGATGGCCCCAGCCATGCCCCCAAGCCCTTGCGCCGCAGTGCCTTGCGGGCGCGGGAGCAACTGGTGCGCCACAACCTCGGCCTGGTGGCTCACACCTGGGGCCGCCATCGCTGCAGCCTGCCCGCCCACGACGACACCACTGCCGATGCGCTGCAGGAAGCGGCGCTGAATCTGGTGCGCGCAGCCGAGAAATTTGATCCGGCCAAGGGCTATCGGTTCTCCACCTACGCCACCTTCTGGGTGCGGCGGGGGTTCACCGAGTTCGAACAACGCGCCAAGCGCGCGATTCGCTTCCCGGCAGAGAAAGCAGCGGTGGTGCTTAAGGCCCTGCGCCTGAGTCAGCAACAACAGGCCACCACGGGTGATGAACCCTCGCTGGAGTGGTTGGCCGCCCAGCTCAAATTCGATGGCAAAGCGATGAACGCGGAGCAGTTGGCGGAGTTCATCCGGCAGTGGGATGCCACCCGCACCGGATCTCTGGATGGCGCAGAGGACGATGGCGACGAGAAGGGTGGTTGCAGCCGGCTTGATCTGGCCTCCCTGCAGCAAGCAGCCGAACAGCAGCAGACACAAGAGCCCGACCCACAACACGCGGCCCTGCCGCAGTTGATGAGCTGCCTGGATGAACAGGAGCACCGCCTGATCCGCAACCGCTACCTGCGCCGGCCGCCGCTGAGCCCCTGTCAGCTGCGCCGCTCCATGGGCGGGATGCAGCGCGAGCAGCTGGAACAGTTGGAAGCAACCGCTCTTAACAAGTTGCGCCAGTCCGCCACCGAGCACAACCTCAAGATTCAGCTCTGATCGATCACCAGCCACTGGCTGGCCGTACAACGCCCGGGGACCAGTCGTCCTCGGGCATTTGTCCTGTTGTGGCCCAGGTCTATGGCCTGTTGCTACAGATTGGTGATTGGCCTGGGGGTGATGCAACCCGAGGACTTGCGGCGTCACGTTCAGACCCTGCAAAGCACGATTACGAGCCTTCTCGATGGCTGGACCGTTGTGGTCTGCAGTGCCCACCAGCGCATGCGCGACACCACAGCGCTTCTGCTCCCGCAGCTGCAATTCAGCGCGAGCAGCACCGCAGAACTCCTGGCGCTGCCGCTACCTGAAACGGGGAAGTTGCTGGTGCTCTGCGACGACGACAGCCCCGATGGCGGGGCCACAGAGCTGATCACGCAACTGCGCGAGCGCCACGGTGACAAGCGTTGCCGCTTCCTGCTCTGCCTGGATGCGGCGATCAGCGGCGAACGGCTGGTGCGGCTCTGGCGGTTGCGCCCCGATGGAATCAGTTGCCGCGAGAGCTGCGGCAGTGGCCGTCTGCTCCAGTGCGTCGCCGTGCTCCTGCGCCACGGCCGCTACGAAGACCCCCAGCTCTCCGATCGCATCCGCCACCTGCTCGCCAACACGCCGCTGCAAGAAGAAGCCGTAGTGCTCTCCGTGAAGGAAGAACAGCTGGTGCGCCTGGTGGCCGGCGGCCGCAGCACCCGCGAGATCGCTGCTCAACTGCAGGTGCGCACCGACACGGTGCGGCGCCGGCTGAGTGCCTTGTACGGCAAAACAGGAGCCCGCAACCAAGGCGGACTCCTGGTGTGGGGCCTCGAGCACGGGGTGCTCAAGCAGCCAGATCTCGCCTGCGGGCTGCATCAACGGCCGGGGCAAGAGCAGGGCGCCGCGGCAGGTGGCAACAGGCACCGGAGCCGGGCAACACGTCGCTGAGTCGCGTGGCCGCCAGCAGTGCATCGAGCTCAATGATCTGCACCGCCTCGCGCTGACGGGGCAGCCAACCGGCGAGCAACTGGCGATCACCCAGGGGCAGCGGCTTGGGTAGCTCGAGCCGTTGGCCGAGGAATGGCAACCAACGTTCGACGCCGTCGGCCTCACGCCAGGGTTCAAAGCTGGCGATCTCCGCCAACTGTTTGAGGGAGATCTCGCCGTAGCTGAGGGAGGTGAGGTACATCACGTCCTTGAGCTGCTCGGCCGCAAGGGGCAGAGGCATCCAGAAGCCGCGATCTGCGGCGTTCTCGATCGCATCACGGTGGTGATGGGTGAGCAGAACCTTGGTGGTCATGGCGATCAGGAATCACTGCACCGGTTCTGGCTTTGAGGCCCTGGCGGGCACCGCCCACAGATGTGGGCACACCCACCCCACAGCTGTGGCATTGGCACCCCACACCTGTGGGATGGAGGTGGTCACCGCACAGGGGGACTTGAGTCCCCATCAGGGATCTGGCGGATGCAGCCGTGGCTGAGGCGTGGCATTTCATCAGGTTTTCTTCCAGGCATCCAGACGACACCTGAGACCGTTGTGCTCACCCTCGAACCGCAGCCCCAGCCCCATCGCAAAGCGGGCCCTGCCCGCACGGAACCCTTGGGGAGTTGCGATCTGTTCATGCCTGTTGTGTTTCGTGGTGCCGCCATTGGCGGTGTGATCGCTCTGGTGATGCAGGCGTGTGGGCCGACACCGCTCGGGGCGGTGGTGCGTGGGGCGTTGGTTCAGCCCATGCATGCCCGCCAATCCGTTGCAGCGGAGCTCGTGCAGAGCAAGGCCAATAGCCTCCCGCACCTGCCAATCCCTGCATGCCAAGACGCTGCCTGCGCCGGCCGATGACCCGTGAGCAACGGGCCTTTGCTTGCGCTCATCTGGGCCTGGCGCATCAACAGGCGCACCGCTTTGCTCGCCGCTGGTCGATGGCGGTCGACGACCTGATCGGCCCCGCTTACGAGGGGTTGTGCAAGGGCGCGATCGGCTTTGATCCGTCGCTGGGGCATCGCCCCTCCAGCTATCTCGTCCCGAAGGTGAAGGGCGAATTGCTGCACTACCTGCGCGATACGGGCTTCTCGCTGCGCATCAGCCACCGGCTGCGGGAGTTGTGGATCAAGGCACGCAAACACGTAGCGCAGGGCCTGAGCGATCAACAGATCGCCGATCAACTCGATGTTCCTCTGGAGCATTGGCTGGATTGCCGCCGCGCCTGCGGACAACGGCCGGTTCCACTACATGAACTCCAGCGCGATTGAGCGCTGTTCAAAGCACAACCCCGGAACCTTTTGGGGTCCACCAACTGTGCACACCCGCCACCAGTAGCCTCCCGCACCTGCATCTCTCTATGGGTTCAGCCAAACACCGCCACCAACCAGCCCGTCATCTCCCCGGAAGGGGGCAAACACCGGGCGCCAACACCGATCAAGACCGCGAACTGCTGCAGTTCAATGTGCGCCTGGCCAAGGCCCGCCAGGCCCAGGCCGACACCAACCGGATTGAGCGCAAGGCCTTCCGCGAACACGCCCGCATCGAGAACGCCGTCACCGCCTACACCCGGGAACTTTGTTCCCTGTTGGATGAGCGAGGCTTTACGCAGGGCGTGACCCTCAGCCGCATCCCGGACGGCGGGGACTCGGTACTGATCGTGCAACTGAGCGATCTGCACTTCAACGAGCGGGTTGAACTGCCCTCCAACCGCTACGACTTCACCGTGGCCGCGCAGCGCCTGGCCAAGCTCGCCCAGCGGGTCAAGCAACTGGGCCAGAGCTATGGCGCCCGGAAAGTCGTCGTCGCCTGTCTGGGGGATTTCCTCAACAGCGACCGGCGCCTCGATGAGCTGCTCTCCAACAGCACCAACCGCTCCCGCGCCACGCTTCTTGCCGTCGACATCCTGCGGGCCTTTCTGCTCGATCTACGCGAGCAGTTTGAGCTGGAGGTCTATGGCATCACCGGCAATGAAAGCCGCGTGAACAAAGAGCTCGGCTGGAGCGATGAACTCGCCACCGACAGCTACGACCTGATGATCTACGAGATCCTCAAGCGCGGCTTTGCCGGCACGGAGGGGATCAACTTCTGCGGCTTCCGCGCCAACGAGCTCCTGTTTGAGGTGATGGGCCGCACGTTCCTGTGCCTGCACGGCCACCAGATCGGCGCGAATGTGCAGAAGTCGGTGCAAGAGATCACCGGTAAGTACGCCGCTCAAGGCATCACGATCGACTACACGCTGTTTGGCCACCTGCACGCCAGCGCCATCGGCGATTACCACGCCCGCAACGCCTCGCTGGTGGGCAGCAATGCGTACTCCGAGGCAGGTCTGAACTTCTGCAGCAAGGCGGCGCAGAACATCCACATCGTCTCTGGTGCCAAAGGCACAGATGCCAAGGGCACGGGCGCCATCGATGGAGTGAAGGTCGACCTCCAGGACATCACCGGCATCAAGCCCTATCCCTTTGCCGCTGAGTGGGAGGCCTACTGCCCCAAGAGCGAGCGCAAACTCCACACCCCTTCTGTTGTTTACCAGGTTGTTGTCTGATGACTGTTGCCACTGCCACCGGTGCCATCGGCACCCACGCCACTGTGCAGCTCGCGACTGAGCTAGCCGCCACCGAGCTCCAGAGCGCCCTGCTCCAGGCGATCACCGGGTTGACGCAACTGGTGAGCCAGCTCAGCCAGCAGTTCCCCATTGCCCAGCCCGCTGCGGCGGCTGAGCCCTGGATGGAGGAACGCCCCACCCAGGCAAACCAGCCGACATGCGTGCCCAACCTCTCCCCCCTCTGGGATGAGCTCTCCGTCGTCGAACTCCGCTCCCTCCTGCGCAGCTACCCGATCGATCGCACCTCACTCCCCGCCGCCATCGAACGCCTACGCCGCAACGAACTCATCGAAGCCCTCAACCAAATCCAAGCCCTCGGCGCCTAAGGGGCCATAGGCCCCCTTGCGATTCAGATCTCGGCCACTCGCACACACCTCACACACGCGTATGACTGCAACCCTCACCGCCAATCCTGTCTCCCTGGGCGAACCCGCACCGGGAACTCCAGAAGCCCTGCTCCTTCTCGCCAACGCCGGCGTTCTGCCCGCAAGCTCCGGCGCTGACGACCCGCGCTTCTCCGCTGACTCCATCACCACCTGCGTGAATCGCCTGCTTGAGGTGAAGCAACAGCAAGAACTCCTGACCGCCGAGCAGAAGGAGCTGAGCGAACAGCTACGGCTGGCGCACCTACGCGGTGACCTGCTCACCCTCCTGCCTGCCGGCAGGGACGGCAATGGCTATCAGATCACCCCGGACCTAGTGCTCAACCGCCGCCCCGGCCGTAAGCAGTGGACCTACTCCATCGACTGCAAAGAGATCGAATGCCAACTCAAGGCACGCCAGAGCTATGAGCAGCAGAGCGGCTTGGCTAGCTACAGCCTGGGTGCGGCGTTCTGGGAGGTGCGGGCGAGCAAGGGCTGAGACGCCCATCGCCACGGCGCAAGACATCAAGAGCCCTGGGCTACGGCCCGGGGCTTTTAAATAGCGAGAAAGCCCAGGATAGCCCGCTGAATGAGTTCCACCTTGTTCAAAAGAACTAAGGTATGAATCCAGATTGGCCAGCTGACGACGAAGCTCGTACAGAAGACCAACCTGAAATAGTCAAGACACGCAAGCTAGCTAAGGTAAGAAGATCACAAACCAAGCCATGACAGGCAACAAGAGCTTCGCCGTCTACTTTGATGATGGCGCACACAGCCACCAGCTGTCCTGTTTCGACACTCAGGAGGCAGCACGCCTATATCTTGAAGCGGAAGTGGCTCGCTTTCAAAATGAGGAAGGCGAATACGCAAATCTTGAATTTCTCGGCGAGGAGGATGAGGAGTTTGACTTCGAGCTAGCCCTCCTTGACGAGGAGGGCTGGTTTGAGGAAACGATTGTTTTCTGGAGTCCCAGACACGGCTACCACAGTCCCTAACGAGAAACGAAGTCACCTTTAACAGATTTTGCCTCTCGCCAAAACTGACAGCACAAAACCCCCAAGCGATGCCCGGGGGTCCTGAACCAATCAACATTCCAATGGCTGTAGATGGTCGAAGCAGCTGGCGTTGGCGCCTGGGGCCGAACGTTCCAGGTGTGGGTTGTTTGGTCTCCTGGGGCACCTGTGGCGGTGCAAACGGAGTGTCGATCAGTCAGGCGCACAGGTTGAGGACCTTCCTCTTGCCCGGCTGAGCGACCCGCCCACGGTTGGGTGAAGACTGTTGGAGCAAGGGCCTGCAGTCAGCGTGCTTCTGGCTGGTAGCAATATGGCGCGTCATCGTCAGGTCATATGGCTAACAATCTGACTTGCTTTATGCACAACTGTCATTACGGAGAACGTCACCAAGCCAAATGAGACCAGATCAAAGAATAAATAGATGCAAGACGCCTAACGTCCCTGGCAGTTGCCTTACAGAATCCAGGAAAACCAACTCGAAGTGGCTCGCCTAAGCCAGATACCGAAATTGGGCAATCCCAAAGGATGTCACCTCATCATCATGATCTTCTGGTAAGCTTCATTGGCCACCTTGCCATTATACTTTTTAATAGTATTACCCATAAGGCAGGCATCAATTATGGCGATAATAGCGGGAATAAAAGTCCAGCAGAATAAGAGATATAGAATCCCGACTCCTGGACTTCCGATCCAAAACTTGTGAACGCCTAGTCCGCCCAGAAACAGGGCAAGCAGAACTCCCGTCGTCACACTCTTTCTCGAAGAGTTGTATTCATTCATGAACATCATCTTCTCTTGGGGAGTGAAATCCTTAGTCAGCAACAGCGTGGTGCTATCCATGGGAAAAGTGTGTGTGTCGTAGCCTGGTGAATGAGTCACCCCGTCAGCGGAATGACTTTCGGGATTGAGGGGAGCTTGAGAGTTCATTAGCGAATCCTCAAGTCGGGAACATTGGGATGATATTTCGTCAAGACTGGAAGGGCGTTCATCTTCTAGTCGGTCGGTCGGCTTTGCAGCCGAAGGATCCATACTTAGGGACCTAAGAATTGAATTCGTACATTCCTTCAATTGTGAATGCTGTATGGGACCATAGCCTCCAATATTACCGGAAGCATGAATATCAGTTCCAGAGGATGAATGTACCAATTGGAAGGATATTTCCAAGCCCCAGGAAACTCCCTGCATACCACGCTTGGCGACAACCATGTCTCCAATGTGAAGCGGATCGCACCCATTGCAAATGACAGCCTTAACCAGGAGTTCAGCGACAAGATCAGGATCTCTCTTGTCGCTATAAACCGTCGAATAGGTTGGCACGCTTAAAAGAGCCTACAATCAAGTTATAATCGGCATGAGAGGAGGTCGCAATGGAAGAGATTATAAAACTTGCTACACCTAAAATTATTCAATAAAAAGCAACTCAAAAACGATTGAGGGAAGCGCGCATAGCACACTCAGCACAATGCCAACAAGAATTGACAGCCCAATGCCAAGTTCTCGATCCCCTTTTCGGAGCGCTTGCCATCGAAGATAAGGGTAAAAGAATCCATACTGAACCCCAATAGCAATACTAAGAGCATACCCAGGATCCCAGCCAGTTATCTTGTAGAGAAAAGAACCAGCAAGGAAGATAAATCCAGTTACATAGAAATAGCTCCATTCCTTAATCTGCGCGCAGACTGCAAATGGAAAGAAAAAGGCGATCCAAGAAAACCCTGCAGGACTAGATGACAAGACATTCCTAACAACACCACTAGAAGATTCAAGGGCGGGAAAGGCATTCCAGACTTTCTTGATCTTATAGCCTTCGTGGACAAGTCTGTCGATAGCCTCAAGCCTGGTCCTCATCTTGGAACTAATAGCCATTGGATTACTTGAGAGGTATGGCTATTCTATCAAGAGACGTTTGATTTACTGCGCAAGGCAACACTCTAAAACAAATGCACTACATGCATTGAAATCCAGGACCGATGGAGCCCTCGAGCTTGCTATGCTCGCTTTCAGGCGTTTACAGCCAACTTGTATGTCCCGGTGTAATTAATCAGCAGTTCTTGCTTTCCCTTAAACTGTTGTGGGTTTGAGTTGATTGTGCGTGGTTTAGCAAGATACGAGCATAGCTTGCAGCAGCATAGCGAGCACTACACCGGCAAGCGATATAGTACCCTAGAGTAATTAGTGTATTTTCATCGTACAGCTAATGCCTCTACTTTCAAATTTGCCCGGGTCATACTGGAGGATCAGTTCCTCCATCATCTGCTTCACGTTTCCTATAATTCTCGGAATGCCGGTGATGGCACAGCGAAGTGCTCTTTCTCAACGGTGCTCATTTAATGAGATAGTTGAATCGTGTGATTTGCGCGAAATTCAAATTAACGGAAAATATGCCGGAACATCTATAAGATGGAAATCTGACGGCAAGCGTGTCAATTACTACTTCTCTGAATGCGGCGGGAATGACGCGTTCACGTACTGCAAGGTCAAAATCGTTGAAGATAACGGACGCACTACTTATGGCAAATCTGAGCATGGAGGACGGGGAACATACATTACCTCTTCAAGAGGTAACAGAACTTGGTATCCTCCATTCTGAACGTTTTCGTTCAAGCTTAGGCACATATACCACGCGCTCACAAACGTACTTAAGATCGTCATACAGGTCTGCAACAATACCAGAGTTCAGATAACCATACTCTAAACTTTATTCTGCAACTCCACTTATCTGGTGCATCTGAGCTGCTCACACACCTGCTTGGGCAAGCTAGTTAAGTAGTGTATTTCTCAAGGTGCTGCAATACAGGCTCATACAAATTGGAGCGTGTCTGCCAAGGCTAGTGCTGTAGCAGGCCGAGCACCAGGAGTGTGTAGTAAACGTTGGGATGCCCGACTGATTAGCCCAGTTAGACACAGATATTCTGTCCCCAGTAATAATTACTACCATCGGGATTCTTGCACTCATCTTCTATCAGCTCATTGTCCTTGTTAAGAGACCATCCCTGGTACCACTCCCAATAAAAGAACTTGACGCTAGCCACAGGTTCACAGGCCGAGATGATCTGTTCTGCATATTTCTTTGTTAGTTTTGGGCTGTTCATTATGTTGTAGCCAGCCTGCCCTTGTTGGCGGGTGACTGAGCCCCTCCCCATTGCTGAAGCCAAGTAGAAAACAACAATTTCGTCCGCATTATTAAACGGCGAACGGAATGTCTGCATCATCTCGCCTTCCCCTCTGAACTCAGCAGTGCTGACCCTCTTTATTGTTGTCACTGCCCCAATTCGCCCTTGGATGTCGCTTGATACTCCTTCTATGGCTGCTTGACATCTATCTTGCGCTTTTCCAGCTTTTACTACTACCAGCTGTGATGCCACAAGGATGGCTGAGAATAAAATGCTTTTAACAGCAATTACTGGCTTCATACCTGGCTTTGCGTAAAAGTCTTTAATTATAAGCATGGCTCGACTGTTTCTGCCTCATTTGCCATCTACTGTCTACTTCTCCTCTTGCGTAGGTGACCGCCAGTCCGTCTAAGCCACACCCATGGAAACCAGACCTTACCCTCCCAGTCCTCTCCCGCGGCCCCCTCGGACATCTGCGGCTGCCTGGTGATGAAAGACCAAGACGAATTCGCTTTTCCGTATGACATTCGGATTTCTTAGCTGATTGTCATTTATACAATCAACATTATTTGATGATACACGAATAGCGGCCAGACCTTGTTTGGAGCTCTATGGTTGAAAGTTGCCGCGATTCTCCGTGCCCAATAGTTGAATTGAAGGCGACGTCCCCATCGTAGCTTCTGAAGAATTTAGATTGACCGCCATAAAAGATTGCCGTATAGCCTGCTTTGCTAATTCCGTTTAGCGACAGTGTGCTTTTGAGGTTAAAGGCACTCGGCGAACCCGTCACAGATACTTGTGTGCCGGAAATCTTTAGGGCAGCATGCAATCCATTGTTGCATTTGGCAGAAATTATCTCCACTGCATTTGCTGGTAAACAAGACGCCAGAATCGACGCTGTGATGTAAATAAGCCTTTTGGCCATGCGTTACCCTACATGTTTAGAACGAAAGTATAGCTCTGTCCATCTACCCACCTACTCGCGTAGCCAGCACACCCATTTAACATCTTGCGAGTTATCCCTCGCGGCTTCTCCGCTCGCCCTGCCGAGAAGGTTGCCCCCAACCTCATCGGTTGCCTCTTGGTAAAAGCCAACCCGATGGCAAGTTGCTGTGGGGCGTGGTGGTGAAAATCGAGGCATATTCGCAGGGAGCGACCGCCTGCCATGAGAGGCTGTCTGTAAATAGCTTCTCAGATTCGCTTTACTTGCATGCTTGCTTATAAGCAGCAGTTGGAATGCCCGTCGGATATCCCGCACCTTCCATCGCTGCTAGTGGAGCTGCACTGCCCCATTTCCCGCCAGTGACATCACGCATCATCCCTGTTGGGCAATAGACCCGAAAGGTATATATCCCATGTTTGCCACTTTCGGGTTGCCTCCACTGCACGCTTGATTGCCATAGCCCTGGCTTGTCAAGTTGCTTTGCCCCTTTTGTGGATACAATCGGAGTGGCTTGGGCTTGAATATAAAATATTTCTACCGCAATGCGCGTGCAGATAGCTGCAGCCGCCATTGATATAACTGCTAGGTGAATTCTTGCTTTTTTCATCGTTTTTCTTGCCTTCGTACAACTTTTAGGAGTTTATCTCTTTTCTTCCTTCCAAGCCACACCCATAGCTATAGAAGCCTTCCCAGTCCTCCCCCAATCCTTCTTCGCCCGCCCCGCCGAGGTTGTTGCGCCCGAGCTAATCGCCTGCCGCCTGGTGAAACACCAAGAGGACGGCAGCCTGCTCTGGGCCGTGATTGTGGAAACGGAGGCGTATTCGCAAGACGAGCCCGCTTGCCACGGCTACCGCCGCCGCAGCCCCAGCAACAAAACCTGTTTGGGGAGCCAGGGCGAGATTTGCCTTTGCCGCTAGTTGGAGAGGCAGAAGATAGAGCCTGACTCTATATTGCGAATACAGTTTTTGCCAGCCACGGGAATCCATCCATTCTCTCCTATTCTGAAGATGTATCCGTCTGACAAATCCTTAATTGAAAGAATGCTTCCGTTTGAAAATATTACTTCACATCTTATGTAGGCAGGCTCTGCCTCGTCCCGCGCTGAGTAGCAGGTATTTGTCTGCGATAGAGCATGTGGCGTGAAGCAGGAAAGACTTGCCAGCCCCACCAGTGCCCCTTCACGAAGTTGCTTCAACATTTCTAAGAATCGTGCTTTACCAAGATTGGCATAGTTTTTCGATGCAGACCCCACCCCAAAAACCACCCCATAGCCAGCACACCCTCCCAGCACCTATCAGCCCTCCCCCAATCCTTCTTCTCCCGCCCCGCTCAGGCGGTTGCCCACGAGCTCATCGGTTGCCGCCTGGTGAAGCGCGAGCCCTCAGGGGCGTTGCTGTGGGGCGTGATTGTGGGAACGGAGGCGTATTCCCAGGAGGAGCCCGATGCAAGGAGAGAGTTTTCGAAAAGCTTACTCAGATTCACCTCACCTGCATGCTTGCTCATAAGCAGCAGATGGAACGCCCGTCGGATATCCCGCGCCCTCCATCGCTGCTAGTGGAGCTGCACTGCCCCACTTCCCGCCAGTGACATCGCGCATCATCCCTGTTGGGCAATAGACCCGAAAGGTGTATGTCCCTCGTTTCCCACTTTCTGGTTGTCTCCACTGCACGCTTGATTGCCATAGCCCTGGCTTATCAAGTTGCTTTGCACCTCTGGCAGATACCATGGGAGTAGCTTCTGCGCCAGCAGAAGCTACGCTTGCTGCTAATAGCGCGCCCATTACGGTGGACGCATTGAATGGGTTCCTAGACATCATTAGTTCTTCTATGTTGCTTATTTTTTGAATCGACAAAGTCTATTTTATCTCTTTTCTTCCCCTCAAGTCACTCCTGTAGCTAGCCCCTCGCCCTCCAAAGAAGAGGAGTAAGGTCAAGACTGTTCGACTGTGCAAGTCGGCTTGCATTATGCCAACTCTTTGCGCCTGCACAAAGCTTCCGGTGTCGCCGCACTTGTACACACGCATAACTTTTTGGTCCCGAACCGCCGTAAGCCACATACACACTTTTGAATTCCGTGCTTCAAGGCAAAGTGACCCTGCCACCAATCGAGATGGCTCTACTTAATCTGCCAGTTACTTTTGGCAATCGGTTATCTGCCAAACATCTACAACCATTGGTTTAACCGTGTTACAAAGAACTTGCACCGATCCATTTTTAGTCCACTTGACTCGCTAATGAATACCCCTCTTGCAACAACATCGTCGTTTACTTTGAGAGCCCTCACTGCTGGATGATTCCTCGGGACCTCGCAATCGGTGCTTGCGCCAAATAGCTCCCACCCCGCCCCCGGTGGCAGAGTCGCGGAAAAAGTGATGTTGACAGTATCGTTGGTGGTTCCATCGTCGAGGCTCGAGACTTGTAGGCCGTAAATCTCGACTGGCTTTAAAAGATACTTGTCTTCTGCTACAATAGAATTCTCCTTAAATTCTTTTGCGACATTCCACAGATACTCTTTGTGGACAGGTTGATCTATGTTCGCATTCTGAACAAGCTGCCTTTGGCTGGTCGTTAATGGCTCAACGCATGAAGTAGCAAGGAAAGAAAGGATTGCCACAGCCGGACCAGCTGCAACAATTCTTGAAATACCAATGAGTGAGTGCTTGTTTTGGATCATGCAACTGAGGCTTTGCTACATCTCTACAACAGAGTAACTCCGTTCCGTATCGGTCCGACCAATCTCGTTGGTTATTTGTATCGCTGCGAAATGCGCTATGGCTAGATAGCTTCGGCCGCTCTTGGACGTTCGTGTGGTTTTGCGGCCATTTTGTCCGCGTGGGTTTGTCTTCGTTGTCCTGGTTCCTCCAAACAGGGATTGTCGGTGTTGTGGCGTTACGAATATTTCTCCTCTTGTTTTGTAGGAGTCCCCTGGGTCATGGGCTGGGCAACCCACCGCCCCACTGTCATGGCTCAGATCCGCAGCGGAGTGCAAGGCCTGTCGGAACCCTTCTGGGCCTCACACCATCCCCTTTGCTCGCTTTCTTTCGATCGCTCCTCCCCCTGATCCCAACCCTCCTGCCGATGCTCAGCTGGACGCGCTCCTGTCTGACGCCGCCCACTCACCAGGCAGCCTCAGCCGACGAGCTCACGCTTCCTCCTTTCCAGCAAGACCACGCCTTTGCGGCCTTTGAGCAGGGCGACTGGTTGGCGGAACTGGATCTCCTGCAACTGGGCACGGCCCTGCAGCGCACCGCCATCGCCCGCGGCGGTTACGACGGCCGCTCCTTCGATGTCATGGTCGCCATCGCCGACGTGTTGGAAGCCGATCACGGCTGGAGCTTTGAGCAGTCCGATGCCTGGCTCGAACGCATGGGGCTCTGGGAGGAGGAGTTCTGATCCAGGCGCGGGCACCCCTGGAAATACAGCCACCAGCTCAACGGCCAGCCGCCTCGCTCGCTCGCGCAAAAGCGGCCGCCGTATTGCTCGCTGAAGCCCAGGGGTAGCTGCGTAGATGCACCTCCAGCGAATGGCCCATGCTGTGGGCCATCGCACCCGCATCAATCCCGCGTCGGTGGCCGCGAAGGCTGTAGGTGTGCCGGAAGCTGTAAGGAACAATCCGGCGGCCCTCTCGGCTGGCGGCATCACGAACCTCAGTCCAGGGCGCCTGCCGGTTCAGATAAGTCCCAAACGAATCACCCGCGCCATTGCCACTACGAAGCGGTGGGAGCTCAATGTCACCGGCCTGCCAACGACTCAACAGCTGCCAGTCAGTCAGGCCACCAGCTCTATCCAGGGGCAACGGGAACACACGACGGGCGGCTGTATCGCCCCCTCCCGATCGCTTCTGGTAACTGCACCACCAATAGGCCTCGCCGGTCGCGCCGCCAGTCCGTACAGAAAGGTGAAGCAGCTCGATGGGCCGCAGTCCGAGTTCGGCCAGCAGTTTCAAGGCGTCGCACCAACGCTTGCCGGCCCCCTCAGTGGGCAGGGCCTCCAGAAGATCGAGGATCTGCTGATCAGTGGTGAAGGGATCACCCTTTTGGGTCCTGTTCACCGTTGCATCCCTGCGGCCGACATGCCGCTTGAGATCTGCCGGTGGAAGCCAGAGATCAGGGAAGCGCTCCCGATGAACGCAATGGTTCAGAAATTGAGCGAGGGACTGTGCACGGATCTGACGCATTCGACTCCCTGGTGCCCAATCGCGGATGCAGGCGTCAAGGAGATCGGCTGGATTCCCTGGTGGCCTGCGCCCATTGAGGAGCTCAACCGCCATCGACACCACGGGCTCATAGGCGTGGTTCCAGGTGGCTTCCTTGATGTGGTTCCCATGGTTGCGCTTCTGTTCCTGGAAACCGTCCGCCGCCTGCCGCCAGTTCAGAACAGTGCTCGGCGACTTGCCATCGGCCAACTCCGCGGCCGCGCGCAGCGTGTGCCCCTCGCTCCAGTGCACATAGATGTTGCGGATGCGCGTGTAGGCGTCGCCACGCGTGCTGCGGTCCCAGGCAAAAGGGAGGGTGATGCTCTCCGGGGTCTCGCCACGGCGGCGGACCGTCAGTCGCACCTTTCCATAGTCTTCGCGCACAGTCCAGCCAATGGCTATTCCGCTCACCTCCTCACGGAAGAGCACCTCCCAGGCCTGTTGCCGTCTGACTTCTGGCACTCCAGAGTTCCGCTCAAATCCCGCTCAAAACTAGCCAATTCCGGCCAGACAGGCCATGACAGCGTCCGCAAAAACCGTTGCAAACACTGAGATCGCAGTTCTGACCTTAACCCATGATCTGCTTTGGGAGCACTAGGTCGCAGGTTCGAATCCTGTCGCCCCGATTGACTTCTCAGGGATTAGCTGCGGAGAGCGCGCCCAAAACGCGCCCAAGCCTGCTCAGGCGTGCCAGCCCTCACCGCATCCCCCTCAACCTCATCCCAGCGGATCTGCTCCCACCAGTCCGGGATCCACGGCTTGAGGTGACCGCGAAAACATCCTGTCGCAGAGGGGAATTTCCACAGGCAGAGACAAACTGCCAATGCCATTAACGGATGAAATAAGAAAATCGACCAACACGGTTTCGCTCAGGGCAGAAATGGCTAAAAAGATGAAAGAGGCTTAAAGGACCTTGATCAGACAAAAGCTTTTGGCTCTTGCCATTGCAGCGGCTGCAAGCCCGCTGGCAGTTTTTGCTGCACCACCAGCGAAGGTTTTAAGCGAGCTTCCCTCTTCAGCAACGTGGTCGCTGTCGCCAATGTTTATGGCCAATGCAATTGGCCAGACAGGTCTGAACGGCCAACGCGACACCACCCCAGAAAAGCTTCTTAACCAACTCAGGCAGTCGCTTGAAAAGGCTGGTTACTCAGAGCAGCCGATTAGAACGACTGTCGGAGCGTGGGGTTTTTCCGCGACGTGGGCAACTCCAGACGGGGTCGAGATTGACGGAACAAATAGTGGGCAACAAGCTGTCTTAGTAACTCAGGCGACAGCAATTGCCCAAGGAAAGGTGAATCTAAATATCCGCTTTGATGGAGTCGCACCCATGCAAAACCAAGGAAGCCAGACCCAAACAAAGCAAGAATCCAAGCCGGAAACAAATATAAATATCAATATTCCTTCGCCCAGGAGGTTCTTTTAATCAAACCCTGTCAGCCGAGCATGTCCCTTACACCCCCAGACCCACCTAAGCCATAACCGATCTGGAGGCGCACTGAAGACAGCGCCGTCCGAGCGGGGGAGTGCCATAGCTCCCCCCCCAACCATCCAGAGCAGCAGCTGACCTGCTGAGATGGCTGGTCAGCACAAGCGCCTCGATACTCCCCTCAACAACGGGATCGGCGGTCGTGAAATCGCTTCGGTTGAGCTTCTCTGCTCTAGGTGCAGCTGCTTTGGCACTGGCATCCATCCCCCAGGTCAACGCCAAGCCCGTTGAGGTCGCCCAAGGTTCCGCTGAGGACCTTGGGGTGATGAGCATCAGCCTCAAGGACATCGTCAAACCGCAGGTTGGTGTTCAAGGGCAGACCCAAGGAGCAGGCACTCCCAACGAGGCTGGCATTGGCGGCTTCCTGCCCCTCATCGTCGGTAAGAACAGCGTCTTCTTTGCTGATGTCCTGGCGAATGCCAACTTCGCTGATTTCAACAACTACAGCAGCATCATCAACACCACCGTTGCTGGCACCACCATCTCCACCTCATCCCGCCTGGGCTATCGCTGGCTCAACGGCGACCGCAGTTGGATGTATGGCATCAATGCGGGCTATGACACCCGACCAATGAGCACGGGTCCTGCAGATACAGGCATCCCTGTCTATGCCTCACGCACTGCTTTCTCCAGCAGGCTGCTGTCAATGCGGAAGCAGTCAGCGACAAGTGGGCATTCAATGCTTATGCGCTCATTCCAACGGGTGACACTGAGCAACGGCTCAACACCGTCTATCAAGGCGGCGCACTGGATACCTTTGGCTTGGATGCGGGTTACAACCTGACGCCAGCCCTGAAAGCCTCTGTTGGTTACTACTACCAAAACGGCGATGCAGGGGAAGCAGATGGCTCTGGTGTCTTGGGTCGCCTCGCTTATTCCATCAACAACGGACTAACGCTTGGCACCAACCTGTCTTATGACAATGCCTTCAAGTCACGCTTCTCTGCTGACATCAAGTGGCGTTTCAATACCAATGGAGGTCCTGGGAAAGAAACACCGAAATCCAATGCTGCAGTTGAAGCCCTAACATCAACTCCAAGCAATCGGGATGTGCGGGTGCACGACGATGGGGCTGCCAATGCAGGCAAGAACATCCGACTCGACTGTGACGAACTGCGAGGGCAATTATCAGGATGTCCATCACAGATAAGAAATTTAATAACAACAAAATTGACAGAGAAATTAATTACCAAAATTGATGAAATATTACAATGAATAGTAAGCCACAAAGGCTAACCACCCAAAGCCCCTGCAACCGCAGGGGCTTTTTAATCCTTTAATAGACCACCAAGAGCCATCAATCAACCTCCAATACCTGGCACTATTGCGGGCTGATTAATAGTTAGTTAGTTCACTCCCCCGCCATTTCCATCACCACCCTGGGCGTGCGTTGACGGCCGAACGCACTGCTTAGGTGAAAGAGACAGGAGGTAGCGAAACCGATGCATGACTGTTGACAGAGATAGATCCGCTTTTTATTAGCTCAACAGCCGCAAGCATCAGCCTCCTTTTCTCTTCAATATCTTTTGGCCTCTCGATCAGTACTGAGATCTGGATGGACTCATCTCTGTACTCAATGGTGTAACCGTCGCCATGTGTTGTCGCCGACCACATGCTTCTTCAGGCTTCAGCAGTTATTTGCCGACCCTAGCTTCACTCGGCGGCTGTAAGTGGCTCAGGCTCACTCCTCCCCCGCCATTTCAATCACATTCCTCAAGGTCACCCATTGCAGCGGAGTCCATGGCGGTCCAGACCACAACGAGTGATCTAAGTACCCATTTGCCCGCTCCGTCCACGCATCCCGGCTCTCAATCCACCGATTGATCGGCGCCATCGCCTCTTCCAGCGCTTCGTCGCTCAGGTCATCGCCGCCATCACGCCACAGCGGGCTGTCGAACCGAATCCGCGTATTGGCCCGGACCGCGTCACGCAAGCTCGGAAGCCCAGGCGGGTCAGTCTCCAGCAGCGTTGAGCGTCCACCGCCAGGCAGCAGGTACTGATCCAGTACACCGGCCTTAATCAGGGTTTGCTGAAGAAGGGTGTCATCACCATCGCCGGCGAGGGCCCAATACTGCTTGGGGTAGCTGGCTCTGGACAGGGGCCAGAGCCGCGTGCCAGTGCCGCCGCAGAGGATGACGGGAACAAGGGTGGACATGGGCGGGGTACCACCTACAAATGAAAGTTTCCAGCGCAAAAAGCGGCATCAGGAGAGCACCCACACCGCGACTTGGACAATGCGAACCAAAGCCGCCAAATCCGCCTTTTCAGTATAATGCTAATGGAGTATTTTAACTAAAAAAAGTCGTACCCTGCTTTGGCAAGAAAAGCGAAAATCCGAGCAAGAATTAAACCCCCTGAACAGGTTCAGAGAGTTAGCCGGCAGCAGATAGAACCGTTCTTGCCGCGCGCAAGGTTGCACTTGCAGCGACAAACACGGGATTGGCAGCCAGATTGGCAATAGCAGCTGGGCTTGCCGTGTTCACAATCGCATTAAACGCATTAATTCCGTTCGACAAGGAGGTCAATGACGCTTGATTCGCGAGTCCTTGCAGTGATACCATCAAAACAACAGCCTGTGAAGCAGGAGCACCAGTTGTGACGAGCTGAGCTCCAAGGCCAATCGTCGGGGGGGCAAGCCCAACAGCAATGGCCACCGAGGCAAACTCTACGAGCGCGAACGAAGAGGACTGGGTTGAGGGAATCTCGACAGATTGCCCCTGAGTAGAAACAACAATACTACTTTCGTTGATTTGAATGGTGCCTGACGCTCCATTAGAAAGCCTTGATACAGAAATCGTTTGTCCAACGCTGACTAAAGAATCAGCTGATTGAGCAAGCTGAGCCAAGGACACCAACTCTTGAGCCGGAGAACCCGTGATGCCAACACTCACGTCAGGCACCAAGGCCTCGGGGCCGCTCAACGCAGCGGCCGGTGAAGCTGCCACCACTGCTGAAAGAATCGATGCCTGCTCAGTTGTAACCGTTGAAACAATCGATGCGTCGACTGCTGTGACCACAACCGGAGAAGCGGTTACGGTTCCATCCGGCGTGACAGAAACGGTTGACGTTGTGGAGACCGCTGTGACAGGCGAAAAGTTTGGTGTACTGATCGGGGTTGAAGACGATCCAGATGTGTTGTTGCCGGAATTTTGTCCGGCGTTCGACGGACTAGCAATCTGAGCCAGGGAAGGAAGTGAACCGACAAGCGGAATCGAGACCGACAGGGTTGCAGAAATGAGAAGACGGGAAAGGATCATGGGAGGCATCAATCGAAGTTAGGTGTGGTGAAGTTGCGACCCCAGCTAATACTGAATACAGCCACTGCGCCAGCAGGGGTTTGATTAAAGAGATCCGAACCGAGAACGTTCAACGTGATCGGAGTCTCACGAAATGGTGTGTAAGAGAGCTGTGCGTTAGCACCACGCCCACTCCAGCCAGCGGAAACACCTAAAGCGGGAGAGAGTTCAATACCAACGGAGCCGAAGCCACCAATCGCATCTTCAGAATTGATCGCCGTATACGGAGCATAGGTGGAGTTACCAACACCAGCATTAAACTGCAGGGTCTGACCAAAACCGGAACCCGGTGGCCTCAGTGGGATGGCATAAGAAAGAGCGCCATAGTAAATATTGTCTTGACGGCCTTCATTCCCCCACTGGGCGAAGTTTTGCCAAGCACCCGCAAGCGATAGTCGTTGGCCTGGCTGGTTGATCAGCAAACGACCGATGCGGGCAGTAAAACCACCGTTGGCGCAGAATTGATTCACACTTCCGCATCCACCACTGAGCTCGAGAGCAATAGCTTTTGCGGAGCTTCCAAGACCAAAACCTAAGTTGAAGGATCCATCAACAGTCCCATTGCGTTGACTACCGGCCGTAGCTCCAGAAACACCAACAAATACATCACCCCAATTCGCCACAAATGCGGAGGGGACACCAGGACTCAGGGATGGAGATGGCCAGGGTTTTTCGAATTTAACGATGGGATCGATGCGAAGTGATTCGCGAAGCTGCTCCGTCGAAGCCGATGACTGAGGAACGGTTGATTGACTGGATTGAGCAATCGGAGAGAATGAGTTGGATTCAGACGTACGACCAGCAAGAGGCGATGAGCGAAGGTCCGACACAGCGACAAGACGCTCTGATTGAACTGAGTTCGGCCTTGTCTGAACCGTAGAGGGCGACGATCGAGCAGACGCACGGGACTGCGTCACGGGCGCGGCGCCAGAGGCTGGACTTGAATAAGGCCGAGCCATCGATGCAGAACTGGAGCCAACTTGGGCCGGTGGTCCAGGGTTCGTCACACTGCGGTCTACCAAGCGCCACTGGAGCTGGGCGCTGGCCGGTCTTGATAAACCAAGAGAAAGCGCTAGGAGCGCGTAACTGTGAATACTGAAGCGTGGAGCTGCCGGCACAACAGTAATCAGAATTTCAGATATTCAAACAAAAATCTGAGAGCCCGGCACTTGCAATTCATTTTACGCATATGCTTATCGAGGCCAAGGAGAAGGCTCCTGCTTGCTTTATATGTTGGCAGTTCAAATCAGGACAGGTCAAGGTTGCTACTTGGATCGACAGTCCATAAGTATCGCTAAGCATCCACGGGTTGAGATTGTTGTTCAGTTGTCCATTCAGGAACGCATCTTGTAAGCAGCTCCATTGCTATTTGGCAATCCTGGTGACTGATCGCGAGTTTGAGTTGGTCGAGCATCGGCCAAAGCTCCGCCGGTGGCAGAGCCCGTTCACGGGCGCGATAGATCAACGGGTGCGCCGTCGGCTCCGATTCAGCGTCAATCAACAGTTCCTCATAAAGCTTCTCGCCGGGGCGCAGGCCGGTGCAGCGGATTTCGATATCGCCATGGGGATTGCTCTCGTCACGCACCGTGAGGCCGCTGAGGCGCACCATCTGCTCAGCGAGATCCTTGATCCGCACCGGCTGGCCCATGTCGAGCAGAAACAGATCACCACCTTCGGAGAGCACCGCCGCCTGCAGCACCAGCTGCGCTGCTTCGGGGATGGTCATGAAATAGCGGATGATCTCGGGGTGGGTGAGGGTGATCGGGCCGCCAGCTTCGATCTGGCGGCGGAAGAGGGGCACCACCGAACCGGAAGAGCCGAGCACATTGCCGAAGCGCACCATCGCCAAGCGTGGGATGGGTCGTCGACCGTGAGCCAACGCCTCGGCTGCCAGCTCCAGAGCCTTGGCCTGCACCACCAGCTCGGCCACCCGCTTACTGGCCCCCATCACATTGGTAGGCCGCACAGCTTTGTCGGTGGAGATCAGTACCACCTGTTCAGCGCCACAGTTCGCCGCTGCTTCGCACACCACACGGGTGGAGATCACATTGTTGGCAAGCCCCGCCAGTGGATTGACCTCCACCAGTGGCACATGTTTGTAGGCAGCGGCGTGAAACACCACGCTGACCTGTTGATCACGAAAGACTCGCTCCACCAGCGCTTGTTCCGTTGAGCTTCCCAGAACGGATTCCAGTGCCACCCCTGGCGGCAGTTGTTGGCTGAGCTCCTGATGAATGGCGTACAAGCTGGGCTCGCTGCGCTCGAGCAGCACCAGGCGAGTGGGTCTGAGCTGGAGGATCTGGCGGCAGAGTTCACTGCCGATCGAGCCACCGGCACCGGTGACGCAAACGCTCTGTCCAAGGATCCCCGGGCCGAGCAACTGAGGGTCCGGCGGAACGGCATCACGACCGAGCAGATCCTCGATCGCTACCGGGCGGAGCGCGTCAATCGAGGCGCGGCCGCTGGTGATGTCCTCAACGCTCGGCACCTGCAGTACGGGCCAACCCCATTCCTGGAGGTCTTCGACGATGCGGCGGCGCCGGCTGCGGCCGAGGGATGGGATCGCCAGCAGCACCTGATCGATGGCGACGGTTCGGGTGTGCAGCACTTGGGGGGGCTGCACTGGCACACCGTTGAGGTCGCGGTTCCAGAGCTGGGGGTTGTCGTCGAGAAACATCACCACGCGGTGGCTCCCGGCAAGGCGCAACGCCGCTGCCAGCTGACCGCCGGCGGAGCCGGCGCCATAGATCGCCACAGAGGTGCGAACCTGGCGCGGTTGATGCTGCAGGCTGAGCAACCAATCGCGCAGGATGAAGCGCGCGGCGGCCGTGAAACCAGTTAGCAGCAACCAGAGCAGAAGCCAGCTGCTGCGGGGCGGCATCGACAGGCCCTGAAACAACCCAACGGGAAGCAACAGCAACACCAGTAGTCCATTGCGACCGGTGAGCTGATAGAAGGCGCGGCTGCCCGCATAGCGGGTGAGGCCCTTGTATTGCCCCGTGAAGGCGTAGAGGGGCAGACCGATCACCAGGCTGGTGGGAAGCATCCACCAACAGTCGATCAACTGTGGGCTTACAGGATGGGCCAGGCGCAGCCAGAAGCTGAGCCACACCGCCAAGGGAATGAACAGCGCATCAGCGGCGATCAGGAACAGCCGCCTCTGCCTGGGTTGGAGGCGCAGCAGGTTGCTGAAGAACGGGTGATTAGCCATAAAAAAAGCCCCCGCTGCGATGCAGCGGGGGCGATGAGGGGAGGCGATACCTCCGCCAATCGAGGTGAAGCAGGGTTCCTCACGGCCCGTAGAGAAACCTGGAGGAGACCTTTAGAAGGCGCCGCGCAACCAGAGCCCGAGCGAGCGCCCGTCCCAGCCGGTGGCGCGCCAGAGCTGCACCCGCAACAGATCACGCAGACGGCGATAGGGAAGCTCTGGCAACGATCCCTGGGGCAGCAGATCAGGCGGCGGCGCCTCAACCCGCACGCCCCGTACTCCGAGAACCTGACGTGCAATCGCCAGAGCGCGATCGCGATGTGAGCTGTCGGTGATCAAGAGCAGCCTGCGCTCACTGGCGGGGAGCACCCGGCTGAGCGACGTGATCTGCCCCACGGTGTCGTCGCCGGTCTCGAGCGAGCGGTAGTGATCAGGGTGGGGGCTGAGGCCTCGCTGCAGCAAAAGCCGCAGAGCAACCTGCTGATGGGGCGCATGGCCGAGCACCCAAAGGGTGGCTTCTGGCTGGTGTTGCCAAACACTGAGCGCGAGCGCGGTGCGGCGGGGATCCTCAGCGAGCACCGCGATGGCGCCTGGCCCCCGGGCTCTCCCTCCGATCAGCGGGGCCAGCTGCGGCCAGAACCACCACAACAGCCCGAATGCCGCGCAGGCGCTGACCACAACCGACAGGGCAGAGCGGGACTGCAGCAACACTCAACGACAGGCGCGCTGCAACACCGCGCGTACGGCGGCGGCGTAGCTGACCATCTGCTGGTCTGTGATCGTGGGATGCACCAGGAACATCAGGCTGGTGTCACCTAATTGCCGAGCAACCGGCAAGCGCTCACTGGGAGCGAGGCCTGCCGTTTGGAAGCACTGCTCCAGGTAGATCTCACTGCAACTGCCGGAGAAGGCAGGAAATCCAGCGGCGGCAATTTCGCTGAGGATACGGTCGCGGCTCCACCCCGCCGCTAGGGCCTCCGGCTGCACAAAGGCATAAAACTTGTACCAGGCGTGTTCGATTCCCTGCGGCGGCAACGGCACACGCACCACAGACAGATCAGAGAGCGCAGCGGCTAAGCGCTGGGCATGGCGGCTGCGGGCAGCTGTCCACTCCGGCAAGCGCTTGAGCTGAATGCGGCCGATGGCGCTCTGCAGCTCCGTGAGGCGAAAGTTGGAGCCGAAGCGCTCATGCAACCAGCGAAAACCTGGCGGGTGCTCCCGCCGGTGTACGGCCTCAAGGGTCTTGCCATGGTCTTTGAATGCCCAGATCGCATCCCACAGATCAGCGCGGTTGGTGGTCACCATGCCCCCCTCACCCGCGGTGGTGAGAATCTTGTCTTGGCAGAAACTCCAGGCAGCCACATCACCAAAGCTGCCCACACTGCGACCAGCAATGCGTGCGCCATGGGCCTGCGCGCAATCTTCAACAACGACCAAGCCATGGGCGGAGGCCAGCTCAAGAATGGCTGGCATGTCGGCGGGCCAACCGCCGAGGTGCACCACGGCGATCGCCTTGGTGCGAGGGGTGATCAGCGGCTCGATCGTGGCGGCAGTAATTGCACCGGAATCAGGATCGACATCGGCAAACACAGGCCGTGCACCCAACAACACGGCGCTGGACGCCGTTGCAATGAACGTACGCGGCGTGGTGATCAACTCATCGCCAGCACCTAATCCAATGGCGAGATAAGCGGCTGAAAGGGCCAGCGATCCATTGGCCATGGCGATGGCCTGATCAACACCGCACCAATGGGCGAACTCCTGCTCAAAGGTTTGGGTGTGTTGCCCCGTCCAGGTGTTGACCTTGCCGGAGGCCAACACACGTGAAGCGACCTCAATTTGCTCTGGATCGAACTGAGGCCATGCAGACAAGGTCATGGCTGAAGGTTTTGGAAAACGGCCGCACTGGAAAGCAACCGGCTACCGGTTGTTTCCTTGAAAGGGCGGCATGGTGGCGTCGCCGGCGGCGCTGATGCCATCGCGACGGATCACTTTCCAAATCGTGATCAGGAAGATGCGCAGATCCAACCAGAAGCTCTGGTGATCCACGTACCATACATCGAGGCGGAATTTCTCCTCCCAGGAGAGGGCATTACGGCCATTGATCTGGGCCCAGCCGCTGAAACCGGGCTTCACGTGATGGCGGCGGGCCTGCTCGGCGGAATAGAGCGGCAGGTAATCGAGCAGCAACGGCCGCGGGCCGATGAAGCTCATCTCACCGCGCAGGATGTTGATCAGCTCGGGCAGTTCATCGATCGAGGTGGATCGCAGCCAGCGGCCAAGGGGCGTGAGGCGTTCGGCATCGCTGAGCAGCGCTCCGCTGGGATCGCGATGGTCGGTCATGGTGCGGAACTTGAGCAGGCGGAACGGCCGCTCGCGGTAGCCGGGACGCAGCTGCCGGAACAACACCGGCGCCCCCAGCCGCCAACGCACAAGCAGCGCCACCACCAACAGCAGCGGCGCCAACAGGAGCAGCGCCAGCAGCGCGCCGACGCGGTCAGCCGGACCCTTGAACTGCCGATAGATGCGGATAGATCGATAAGATGGCGACAACTTGTTCAAATTGATGGATCCGCTGCGCAATCCCTTTGCACCTGGGGCCGGGTCCAGACCGCCGGAACTGGCAGGACGGGATGTTGTGCTCGAGCAGGCGACTCTGGCCTTGCGCCGCGTTCGACTTGGACGGGCCGAGAACAGTCAGATGCTGCTGGGGCTGCGAGGTGTTGGTAAAACCGTGCTGCTCAATCGCATCGCCGAGCTGGCAGGGGAGATCGGCTATGAGCAGGTGCAGCTGGAAGCCCCGGAGGGCCGTGCTCTGGCGAGTTACCTGGCACCAGCGCTGAAAACCCTGCTGCTGCGGCTGGATCGGGTGGAACAGGCCCGGGTGTGGGCAGGGGAAGCGATGGCGGCGCTGCGCGGCTTCGCCAGTGCTTTCAAGGTGAGCGTGGGGGAAGTGAAGCTGGGCCTGAGCGAACCACCCCGTGCCGATAGCGGCAATCTTGAGGTGGATCTACCCGAACTGCTGGTGGCCACGGCGCAGGCCGCCAAAGCTGCCGACACCAGCGTGGTACTCCTGATCGACGAAGTGCAGTACCTGGCCGAAGAAGAACTCCGGGGCCTGATCGTGGCGCTGCATCGCATTGCGCAGAAAGGGCTGCCTCTGATCCTGTTCGGGGCGGGGTTGCCTCAGCTGGCAGCGCTGGCGGGGGAGGCGAAGTCGTACGCAGAACGGCTGTTTGCCTTTCCTGAGATCGGAGCGCTGGATCCAGCTTCGGCGGCTCAGGCCATCGTTGAACCGATTCAGCAGGAAGGTGCCTGTATCGACGCTGACGCGTTGGCCGAGATTGTGAGGCTCACCGAGGGTTACCCGTATTTCCTGCAGGAGTGGGGCAAACACACCTGGCAGGCAGCCAGGGCAACACGGATCACGCTGGAGGATGTGGCGAAGGCCAGCGTTGAGGCACGAACAGCCCTGGATCGCAATTTCTTCCGCGTGCGCTTCGATCGGCTCACACCGCGGGAGCAGGCCTACCTGGCGGCGATGGCGGAACTGGGCCCTGGCCCGCATCGCTCCGGCGCGATCGCCGAACAGATGCAAAAGAAGGTGGAACACATAGGGCCCCTGCGCAGCGGCCTGATCCGCAAAGGGATGGTGTGGAGCCCGAGCCATGGCATGACGGCCTTCACCGTGCCGATGTTTGATGGATTCATGCAGCGCACTCTGCTCAACGCCGACTGACCACCCGCGCCGGATTGCCAGCCACCACAGCAGCGGCAGGCACATCGCGCATCACCACGGCGCGGGCGCCCACCACGGCCCGTTCACCCACCACAACACCGGGGCCGATGAAGGCATCGGCTGCAATCCAGGCGCCGGAACCGATGCTGATCGGCCGCTTGAGCACCGGAAAAGCGGGGTCGCGGATGGCATGGTCGCCGGCGCAGAGGTGGGCGCCCTGGGAGATCACCACATCGGCCCCGAGCCTGATCGGGCCGAGGCAGTAGAGGGTGGTGTTCCAGGCGATGGTGCTGCGGGGGCCGATGCTTAGGTTCCAGGGCTGATGGATGCGGGCTGCGGGATACACCCGCACACCAGGAGCCACCTGGGCGCCAAAGACGCGCAACAAAGCACGACGCCAGCCCCAGCACCAGCGCGGACTCCAACGCCAGAGGGGCTGCACCAGGGCCCAGAGGGCACGGCGAAAGTAATCGAGGGGCGTGTAGTAACGGAGGCCGCGCATCACTGGGTCAACCCGGTTGCAGCAGCCGTAGCAACATGCGGCGCTGATGGTCCTGGCCACCGAAGAAGACAGCCAGTACACGAACCAGTTGCAGGGACGAGTCGATCTGAAACCAAAGCACGGCCTGATCGAAGGCGAGATGTCTCAGCCCAGGTAGAAGATCGTCGTGGGGTTCACCGCGGAACGGGGCAAGGGCAAGCCGTTCCGCCGATGTGATGATCTGGTCCACACGACGCTCTGCATGGCTGGAGGCTTCAGCGGTTGATTCACCGAACGAGCGATAAGCCTCAACGAGGTGCTCTTCGATCAAGGCAAGATCTTGAGCCGCATCAGCAGCGAAAACAACCGTCCAGACCGGAAGACTCATCCACGTTTGGCCTTCAGGGCGCCACGCAGATCGTCTGCCGTGACAAAAGGCCCTCGGGAACGTTCCTGCAGGAGGGCCCTGAGGGCATCGCGATGAAGACTGGCATCGTCTTCCTGGCGACGCAGCAGGTCGAGTCCCTGTTGCACAACCGCACTGATGGAGGCAAAGCGACCGGTCTTCACCAATGCCGAAGCAAAGGCATGCTGCTCATCCCTGAGCGAGATTGAACTCTTAACGGTCATCCGAACAGCACCACGACTTCCAGTATGACTCAGTAGCACCAAAAGCGCAGAACCCGGCCTAATCACCCCGATCGGGATCATTCGAGGACAACAGCCCGGATCCGGGTCATAATTTCCCGATCGGGATGACTGGGTCGCCTTGATGGGGGTTGTTGCGTCCGTGGCGGAGCTGGGTGTTGCCCTGCGCAAGGCGCGCAAACACCTGGGGCTCACTCAGGCCGAATTGGCTCTGGCGGCTGGGGTGGGCGTGCGGTTCCTGGTGGAGCTGGAACACGGCAAGCCGAGTGTGCGGCTGGCGCTGGTGTTGCGTGTGATCGATGCTTTAGGTGGGGAGCTGGACCTGAGCGGGCTACCCGGCGAGGACTCAGGCCATGGCTGAGCTGCAGGTCTGGCTGAACGATCAATGGGTTGGCCTGCTGGCCCTGGAGGCCGGAGCGCTGCGCTTTCGCTATCAGCCCGATTGGCTCCAGCAAACGAAGGCTGTGCCCTTATCGCAGACCCTGCCGCTACAGGCGGCTTGGATGGAGGACGCTCAATGCCGCCCCTTCTTTGCCGGCCTGTTGCCGGAAGGGCAGCTGCGGCGCTTGATCGCGCAACGCTTTCAGATCTCGGGCGAGAACGATTTCGGCCTGCTGGAAGCGATCGGCGGCGACTGCGCTGGGGCGATCAGCCTGCAACCAGCCAACACAGATGCTGAGGCGGACCAGTCAGCCGGCGTGGAGTGGCTGGACGATTCAGCGCTCAGCGCGGTGCTAGGGGAGCTGCCGCAGCGGCCAATAGCTCGCCGGAGCGGATGGTCTGCGATTGTCGCTCGCCGGAGCTCAGGACAAGCTGCCGGTGGTGGTCGCGGGCGAACGCATCGGCCTCCCCAGAGGACAACAGCCGAGCACCCATATCCTCAAGCCCGCGATTGCAGCGGTGAACGACAGCGTGCACAACGAAGCGTTCTGCATGGCCTTGATCCGGGCCATGGGCATGAGCGCTGCGGACACTGAGATCCGAGACATCGGTGGCCAGGCTGTGCTGCTGGTGCGTCGCTATGACCGCATCAAGGGTTCTGGAGGTCAGTGGATCCGTCTCCACCAGGAGGACTTCTGCCAGGCGCTAGGCGTGGACCCCAGGTTCAAGTATCAGAACGAAGGCGGCCCGGATCTGGAGGCCTGTTTCTCGTTACTGCGCCGTTCAACACGGCCGAGTGCGCCACAGCTACTTCGATTACTGGACGCCGTGATCGTGAATGCGTTGATCGGCAATCACGATGCCCACGCCAAGAATTTTTCACTGTTGTATGTCGATGGCCAAGCAAGTCTGGCTCCGCTCTATGACGTTCTCTGCACAGCGGTGTATCCCAATCTCACCGCGAAGATGGCGATGAAGATCGGCAGCAAATACAGATTTAATGAGGTGCAGCAGCGCCACTGGGAGCAGTTCGCTGAAGCTGCAGGACTGTCTCCAGCTCAGACCAAGAAGCGGATCCTGCAGATTGCGGAGCAGCTACCGGAGGAAGCAGCCAGGCTGCAACACACCGCCCCGTTTTCAGACAAGCCTGTGGTGACAGCCATCAGCCCCCAGCCAGGCATCCAGCAAGCGATCCGCATTCGCCGGGGTGTAGTGCCTGGACGCAGCGAGGGCATTGGCTGCCAACTGCTGCAAACGGGAGCGATCAGCCGCCAGAGCCGTGATCGCATCTGCGAGACCTGTGGCTGCAGCCGGGCCGGGTTCGATCACCAGTCCACAGCCGTGGAATTGCACCAGCTGCGCCAGGGCGGAGCTGAACGGCGCCAGGGCGAGCAGCGGGGTGCCGCAGGCCAGGGCCGAGAAGGTTTTGCTGGGCAAGGAGGCACTGGCGGCAGGGCCGTCGAGGGCCACCACCGCCAGATCAGCGGCTGAGAGGCTGGCGGGCAGGTCTTCCAACGGCAGGGGATCAAGAAAACGCAGGCAGACAGGAGCTGAACGCAGTGCAGACGCGCGGCGTTCCAGAGCCACACGTTTGTGCCCCTCCCCGATCAACAGCAGCTGCACATCGGGCGCTGGAAGTATGGCCGCCGCATCCACTAGTGGCTCCAGCGGATGGGTGAGCCCGAGATTGCCCGAGTAGGTGATCAGGAGGTGTCCGGGATCGATACCCAGCTGGTGGCGGAAGGCAGCGGCGGCAGCGGGATTTGGCTGCAGGCGACTGGTATCAGCCCAGGGAGGAATCACCACCACCTTGCGGCGCCAGAGGGCGTCACTGGCGAAGGCGGGGCGCAGCTCAGCCGCCATGGCATCTGAAAGGGTGAATACCCGCTCCGCGGAGGCGAACACACGCCGGTTCGCCCAGGACCAAAGGGCCGTGATCGGCGCCAGCACAACGGGCGGCAAACCCAGCTGCGCAAGCACCTGGGGATAGAGGTCATAGAGCAACAGGGCATAGGGGCGCCGCGCCAGGGGAGCGAGCAGCGGCGCCAAGGGCGGATTGCTCACCACCAGAAGGCTGCGGTAGCGATGGCCACGGCAACCGAGGTGCCAAGCGAGCTGCAGGGAATAGGCCAGCCAGGTGAAGAGCCGAACGGCGCCGGGGGTGCGCCGGTAAGGCACGCCGCGATACAGCACCACAGGAGTGCGGCGCTGGGCGGCCGCCACAACACCGACAAACAGAGGGCCGATGGTCTGGTTTACCAGCAGCAGTGGGGCTTTCAGACTCGGGCGCTGCTGATCTGTTGCCGTACTCATCGAGAACAGCGATCAGGTCTCGGAGTTGTCGGCTGTAAGCGCCAGGCGTTCAGAGAGGGAAGACACGAAAACACCGCGTGGATCCAAGGCCTTCACGAGGCTCTGCCACTCGGCAAGGCGGGGATAGCTGCGTTGAACCATGGCGGCCGGCTGGCGGGAATCCTTGGCCAGATAGAGCCGCCCACCAGCAGCAGCAACCTCCTGATCGAGCTGATCGAGAACCGGGAGCAACCCGGGGACAGCGGCCGGCACATCAGCGGCAAGGGTCCAACCGGGCATCGGGAAGGAGAGCGGAGCTGGGTTGCCATGGCCGAAACGCTTGAGCACGGTGAGGAAGCTCGGCGCACCAACCTCCCGGAGAGCCTGCAACGTGCGTGAAACGAGATGGGCCGCTGCATCGGGCACGGCGAACTGATACTGCAGGAAACCGGCCGGGCCATAGATGCGGTTCCAGTCTTGGACGCCGTCGAGAGGATGAAAAAACGGCGCCATGGCCTGCAGTTCGGCTTGCCGCTGCTTCGGGGCCTTGCGGTACCAGGCCTCGTTAAAGGCGCGTACGGTGAACTTGTTGAGCAGACCACCCGGAAGAAACGGCGGTGCCGAGGCGAGCGCTTTCGGGTCGTACTGGAGGGGATCAGCCTGCAAGTTGTGAGGCAGAACCTCGGCCGGCACGTGATCTCCGCAGGTGAGAACGCCGCGTCCTCTGGGATCCAGGCTGTCGACCCAGGCAACGCTGTAGCGGTATTTGCTATCAGCTTCCACCATCGCCGCCATCAGCGACTCCAGATCGCGGTAGCGGGTGGTGTCGACACTGATCAGCGAGCTGGTGATCGGGATCAGCGAGAACGTGGCCTCCACAATCACGCCGGTGAGCCCCATGCCACCGACGGTGGCCCAGAACCACTCGGCCTCTTCCACATTGCCGCGCCCGCTGGGCGTGAGCTCACGCAGTGTGCCGGTGCCATCCACCAGAAGCAGGCGCTGAACGTGAGTGCCGAAGCTGCCATCCACGTGATGGTTCTTGCCGTGGACATCAGCGGCAATCGCACCGCCAACCGTGACGTTCCGGGTGCCGGGAGTGACCGGCAGGAAGAATCCGGCCGGAACGATCACCCGCAGGATGTGATCGAGGCTGATGCCCGCACCTGCGGTGACGGTTGCGGAGGCGGGATCAACGGTGATCTGATCGAAAGCCGGCAGCTCGATCACCAAGCCACCACTGCGATGGGCGGCATCGCCATAGGAGCGTCCCAGGCCCCTGGCGATCAGGGATCGGGGCGACGCAGCACGAATCAACGCCTGGAGCTGCTCCAGTGTGGGCGGTTGAACCACCGACGTGGACACAGGATGGGTGCGGCCCCAGCCGCTCAGGGTTCGTGTTTCGGCCGAGAGGCCTGAAAGCAAGGTCAAGGTCACACGGATTCAGAGCCTGGAGGCGAGAGAGGAAGGGAGCAGGCAGATCAGGCGCATGAGGGCAGCCCACCACCAGGGGAGATATTCGATGCCGCGACGGTTGGGACGGCGCAGCAGATCCCGGGCCACGGATTCAGGGCTGGCACAGAGCAGGGCGGGAGCCTTGCCCACAGTCATCGGTGTGGCGATGAACCCAGCCTTGATGATGCGGACGGCGAATGGTTTGGCATGCGCGCGGAGCAGCAACCCCTCGCACAGTGTTGTGAGGGCCGCCTTCGCTGCTCCGTAGTGGTAGTTCGAGGGCCGGCCGCGATCGGCTGCCACGGAGCTGAACACCCAGAGGCGGCCCGAGCCTGCCAACCGCTCAGGGGTGGCGATGGCGGTGAGCCAGGGGATCAAGCCTGTGTAGTTCGCAGCGGTGATGCGCTGCGCTTCAGCCGGGTCGTGGCGAGCCTGCTCGGCATCCCCCAGTGCACCGGCGGTGATCAGATAGAGATCGAACGCACCAACTAAAGGCGCATGCTCTCCAGGGATGGCTGCGTCCGCGAGGAGGTCGACAGATTCGGTGGTGACTGCAGCTCCAAAGCGCTGTTGCAATTCTGCAGCGAAGGCCTGATTGGCCTCCAGGTTGCGGGCCAATAGATGGAAGTGGCGGCAGCCGCGTTGAGCGAGCTCCCGGCAGATGGCCTTCGCTACAGCACTGGTACTACCAAGAACAAAAGCACTGGCGATGGAATATTGCAGCATCACCAGGTGACGGCTCCGTTAGGGGATCGCAGCCATTGCCAGAGATTCACTGGCAAGGGGAGATACGGAGAGGCCCAGATCAGTGGATTCTCCCACCATGCTGCAGGAACATCGAAGACCTTGGCAGCTGGAGTCAACACATTCAGACCAAGGATCCAGGCCAGCCAACGCTGCAAACGGCTGAGCGACCAGCCGCCTTGCTCTACAAGAATGGTGAGGCCAACAAGGATGGCCGGGAAAAGAAAGGCAAAAGAACGGCTCACATCGGCGACACTGAAGGTGGCGAGAGATGTCAGCAGCAGGCCAATGCCATAAACAAGACCCCGGATCGTGACCCGTTCACGCCATAGGATCGACAACGCCATCACGGGCACCAACCAGAGCCAGCGGAATCCCAGAAGCACCATCACCAGCAATCCCGGCCAGGTGGAAGGCTGCAGCACACGTTGCAAAGAACCACTCAACAGACTTCCGCCGCTGTAGGCATCAACGATGCCAGGCCCGATCCAGCCCTTGGCCAGGGCAGCACGCACCAGAACCGCAACAGCCAGCCCCGCAAGAACCCCAAGCGTTGGGCTGCGAAGCTCTCGCACAGCAACGGTGAGCTTGTCGGAAGCCCTCCACCACCAGAGAGCCAGGAACGGCAGTGCCAGAACGAGACGTTCATCATTGAGGGCGCCAAGGGCAACTGCAGTGGCGACCAAAAGAGGTTGGCGCCAGATGAGCAGAAGGGCGATCGGCAACAGGGTGAGGGAATCGGGATGCCCCCAGGCGGTGTTGGTCCACTGGGTGACCATGGTGGTGGCCAGCGCGAGGGTGCCGAGCAGGGCAACAGAGGCACTGAAGCGCTGCCACAGAGCCCAATGACAACAAGCCAGAGCGAGGATCAGAGCCAGATAGGCAATGCCGGGGGAACCAAGCAAAGCCGGAAGATCGCGGCGATCACCACACAAACCGAGAGTATGAGCAATCCATGGCTGAATGATTCGATAGGCAAGGATCGGCTCTGCCAAATTTCGCGTGAGTGGATCGATGCACTGGGCCAGCAGATCGTCGCGACGCGTTGCACCTGAATTCAGACCAAGAAACAGCGTGAGCCTTGGGGAATAGAGGACGATACTGAGCGACCAACTCAGGAGTCCAATAGAGAGAGAACGAAACATCAGGCTGCTCGAGATAAACGCGACCGAGAAAAAAGCGAGACAGTCAGCGCCAGCAGCATGACGGACCAGATGGTGAACAGACGGCGCAAAATGGCAATAGGGAGAGCCAGACCAAGATCAACACCACGTTGCGTGAGCAGTACAGCAGTGGTTGCCTCATTCACCCCCAGTCCACCAGGAATGGAAGAAGCCAGACCAGCCACACCAGAAAGCAGATAGATCCCAATGGCTGAAGCTGGCGGAATGGCAGTCTCTGCCACAGCTGCAACCAACAGCCACAGGATCAAGCCTTCAACAGCCCAGAATGCCAACGAGCAGAAAAGGGCAGCCGGAACCGCCTTGGCCATCGCAGCCGTGGGCAACAGATGCCTCAACCAACCCCGAAGGGGCTGGTCGCGACAGCGCAGCAACCAGAGGCAGAGGAGCCCAGCGGGCAGCAAGAGGAGGGACATCGGCTGGAGCCAGCCGGCAGCAAGGACACTCGGCAGAAGCAACAACAAAAGCGACGCCACTGCCACCAGGTCACACAGCCGTTCCACCAGAAAGGCATCCAGAAGAGGCTTACGCGGATAGCCGAGAACCTGATGAAGATCCGTCACCCTGCTGAGTTCGCCCAGTTTGCCTGGGGTCGCTGTGAGACTGAATCCCCTGAACCATCCCAGAAGATCAGGCAAGGACACAGCACCAACCCCGGCTGCACCGAGCAGCAAACGCCAACGCAGATAGCGTCCTGCATAACTCACAGCCAGCAGAGCATAGAGAGCTGGCAACCAGCGCACTAACAGCGCCAGATGCTGCAAAAGCACGGCACGATCGAAGCCGGATTGCAGAAGTACGCCCCGCATCGCCATGATCAAAAGACCGGCGGTGAGGAGGGGCAGCAACCAGGATCGGCGAGATTGCTGGGGAAAGGGTCTGGGTTCAGGATCAAAAGAACGCCAGTGCGGCCTTCCGCTGGCCTGGAGGAGTTCGCGGTCGCCAGAACTATCGCCATAGGCCTCCAGCTGATCCATGGGCGGCGGATTACCCAGGTGAAGGGAAAGGCGCCTGACCTTCTCGGCACCCTTGCAGTTTGGCGTTGTGAGCCGGAGTGGGTGGGCGGGCCCGACCGGCAGCAGATCACTGCAGCCGGTGGCAATCAACTGCACACCCAGATGGCGAGCCAACGGGGCGATCAACGGCTCCGGTGAAGCCGACACGATCAGGCAGCGATGCCCCTGCTGCTGATGCCAGCGCAGGCGGGCAACTGCCTGAGGACGAAGCTGGGCAACCAGAATTGCGGGCAGCTTGTGCAATGCAGCCTCTCGCCGCTTCAGCGGCGCTGCCAGGAGTGCTCGGTTCAGCAGAGCCTGCTTGAACTGAGCGGTGCTGCAACGCCCAATGCGCCAGGCAAGCAGTTGCTGGGCGAGCATGAAGAGATCAAATACCAGGCCAATAGGACCCCGAAGCAGCAACAAGAAACTCCGCGTGGCATCACCGCGAATGAGCGTGCCGTCGCAGTCGAAGGCAGCTATCACGGTTTAGGGAGCACCGCGCGAATCAGGAACTGTTTACCAAGCAGCTGCCATGCCCAGTGATTCGATAAATACAGCTGCACCAATCGCGGATGAGTGGGCAAGCGAGACCGGAAAGAGTAGGGCAGGAAACGGTCGTGAACAGCCACCACATCAAGCCCAGCAGAAGCCAAATGCTCTAAAACGGTGAGATGGGACAGAGGAAGCAAGTGATCAGCGAAGTCCCAATAGTCAGCCGCGCAATACTTGATGTTGGGCCCCATGATCGTTATCACCCCATGAGAGCTCAGGGCTGACTTGCACCCAGCCAGGAAATCCTGGAGGGCTTCAGGACTGGGGAGATGCTCAAGCAGGTTGGAGATCCAGATCAAATCATGGCCCTGCTCAAAAACAGCATTCTGGAAGGCTCCTTGCTGAAAGTGAACCTCAGCTGACAACTGTGGAGACCGCGCACGAAGATCACATCCGGTCAACAGAAGTCCTCGACTAGAGCAGGCATTCAGAAACTCCCCATCTCCGCAGGCTGGATCTAGAACTGAACGCACGTGCTCGCCCTGACGACACCGCACCGCATCCCGCAGAACCCAGGAGGCAATGCGACGCCAGACAGCTGCCTTCGTGGACGGGGAAATGCCATCAAAGCGATATTGATAGATGCGTTCGAGATCAAGTTCCATGGGATCCGAGTCTCTGGCGGAATGTGAAGGTCTTCTGAGCCACAAAGGAAAAGAGGACAGGGGCTGCGACTCCCAACGAATGGGCACTTGTCCGCAGAGCCTGATCGTTGGCAGATCCCATCTGTGCTGACACAAGCCACTGCAGGCTCTGGTGGTAAACGAGCCAGGTCAACCCCAGTGAGAGAACATTGATGATCGTGAAGCGCAGGACTTCGGCCGCGGTTGCCCGGCTCACCGCCTGAAATACAAATCCCCTGCACAACAAATAAGAGGTTGAAAGACCAGCGCAGAAACCAGCGACAACCGCCCAGGCATCCAACATCACCAGAGTTCCAAGGAATCTGGTGAAGATGTTGATACCTGCAGCAAAGCTGTTTGCAAGAACAAAGCGCAGGAACTGGGCCGACAGCAGTTGATTCACCGCACCACCTCTACGGCCTGCCGAGCCAGCTCCCGACCGAAGCCGATACTTTCGCTGATTCCCCGGTCTTCCGGGTAATAGGCGGTGGTGTCTGCCGTGAACACCCCCGGGAATGGCTGCAGCGGCGGGAGACTCTGCTGGAAGTGCACACCACAGACCGGCTGGGCAAAGCGGTAGCGGCTGCAGTGGCTGGCCAGCAGGTCAGCGTCGCTGAGCTGGGGGTTAATCGCCTTGAGACAGGCCCAGGCATCAGCGATGAAGGCCTCGTTCGGTCGCTGGTATTCGGGGTGATCAGCGGGGATGTAGAAGGGCACATAGCTCACATGCCCCGTCAGGGGCCGCAGGTTGCTCATCTCGATCACGCCAGGGATTGCAAAGCGTGTGTCGTTGACGTTGGTCCAGAAATTGGTGGTGACCGGCTGACGGGTCTGGAGCACCACACACGCGCAGGCCACCGACGGCAAAGCCCTGTAGCGATCGACCAAGGCCGGCTCGACCCCACCAGCCTGCAGAACCGGCGCCATCAGGGGCAGGGGCACCGTGCTGATCACGCAGTCAAACACTTGCTCTCTAGATGGTGTTCTCAGCACCGCACCACCGGAGGGGACAGGCCTCAGGGCCTGCACCGGACTGCCGAGCTGTATCTCGCCCCCACCCCCTCGAATGGCATCAGCCATTGCGTCGATCAACTGCTGGGATCCCCCGCTTAAGAAGCCGAGGGTTTCCTTGAGGCGCCGGCGGGACTGAGCCAGGCGGCGGATGCGGCTCCAGATCCAGGCGGCTGAGATCTGATCGCTGTAGTGGAAGAACTTATAGGCGAACAGCTTGTGCCAGAGCACTTGATAGCCCTGTTCACCCAACCAGCTGCGCAACCACTGAGTGGCAGTGATGCCATCGAGGGATCGCCAGTTGCGGATGGTGAGGCAACGGGCCGCATGCAGCAGGTAGCGAACCCGTGTGAGCAATGGCAGGCGCCGAAAGCCCAGCACCGCACCAACAGATCCCCAGGGGTGGAGGCGCCCGTCGAGGTAAAAGCCCATCTCAGTGGTGCGCCATTGCAGCTGATCCTCCAGACCCAGCTCCCGCAGCATCTGGAAGAACGCCGTATCGCTGAGGCAATGAAAGTGGTAATAGCGCTCCAACTGCATGCCGGCAAATTCGAAGCAGGCCGCCATACCCCCGAGGCGATCATCAGCCTCGATTAAGACCGGGCGATGCCCCAAACGAGTGAGCTCGTAGGCCAACGCCAAGCCCATCGGGCCGCCACCGATCACCGCGATTCTGCTTTTTTCCAGTGAGGATGAAGACATCAGAACGGCATTTCCACCTGGCTGAAGCGCGGATCCTGGTAAGTGATCCGCAGCGCCTCCGCCAATGGTGTGGGGGTGACCGCAAAGATCGCTGGCCAGGCGATCACCTCGAATTCATCGCCTGCGGTGAGGGCCTTGAGCTGGGAGCGGGTAAAGGCCGGCTGCCTAGAGATCAGCGCCCAGAGCTGGAGCAGAAAGCCAAAGAGTGGGATCGGCAGATGGATGATGCAGGTGCGGGCGTTGACAGCCCATCGCAACTGGCGCATCAGGCTGAGGTAGCTCACCTTCTCCAAGCCGGTGATGTCGTAGATGCCCTGCAAACCGGGATCCTCCAGACAGCGCTGGATCAGCATGCAGAAGTCGCCCACATACAGGGGCTGACGAATGAACCTGCCAGATCCCGGGATGGGGAACAGGGGCAGCTTCTGCATGAACCGGGCCAGCCAGCCCAGATGCTTGCGGTCGAACCAGCCAAACATCAACGTTGGTCTCAGAACCACAGCACCAGGCCATTGCTGCAGCACCAGCTGCTCCTGGCTGCGCTTGGTCTGCGTGTAGAGATCGGTGGCCGCAGAATTGACCACTGAACTGCTCACGTGTACAAGGCGGCGGATGCCTGCCTGCTTGAGCTGCTCCAGAACGACCTTGGTACTAAGCACGTTGTTGCGCTCGAACTGGCTGGGGTCGGTAGTGCCAATCTCGGCTTGGAGCATCACGCAGGCATCACAGCCTCGCATCGCTGCTGGCCATTGCTGACCAACTGTCAGGGTGAGGTCTTCACTGATGAATGCGACTGCGGGGAAGAGCTTTTGGGCAATGGCCACGGCTTCCAGCTTCTTATCCACCACCAGCAGCTCCCAATCGGGATGGCTGCCCTGCAGCAGGGCGATCAGGTTCAGGCCCACCAATCCGGCACCACCGGGCAGGAAGACCCTCACAGTTGCACCCCCACTTCAGGCAGCAGATCAGCCCGATGGCTGAAGCCAACTACCACCACGCTGACCAGCCAGGCCAAGAGGGTGAACTGAATGCCCCGATCGCCTAGCAGGATCTCTTCCGGTTTTTCGCTGGTGCGCTCAGGTGTCAGCAGACGCCGGCGTTCAGCTTCCTCGGGATCACTGAGCAGCTGATAACGGAAGATCCCCACCAACGCGAAGGGCACGGAGAGCAGCATCCAGGTGGTGGAGGCCCCATTGAGCGCAGGGCCCGCGGCCCAGAGGCTATAGCTCATAAAGGCACTGGTCGCGACCAGGCTCTCCAGCCGCAGAAGCAGGGGCAACGAATAGCGCTCCAGCACCTTGCGGGTGATGACGCCAAGGTCCTGCGCCACGCGCAGCTCCGCTTTGCGCTTCTCGATGGCCAGGAAGAGGGCTAGGAGGCCCACAGTGAGCAGGAACCAGGGAGAGAAGCCGAAACCACCAGCCACCACGCCGCCAATCGCTCGCAGCAGAAAACCAGAAGCGATGCAAAACAGATCGAGCAGCGGCATCCGCTTGAGCTGCAAGCAATAGCCCACCTGGATAAAGCCGTAGAGCAACACGACTCCTGCAAGAGCAGGGCTGATGGAGGACGCCAAGATGAGGCTGGCCATGGCCAACAGAATGGCTGCCGTCAGAGCTGCCGGAACACTGACCAGGCCGGCGGCAATGGGCCTGTAGCGCTTGCTGGGATGGGCCCGATCCGCTGCCACATCCAGGCAATCATTCAGCAGGTAGATCGCACTGGAGATCAGACAGAAGGCGACCAGAGCGGCTCCAGCACGGAGCCAGATGGATGGCTCAAAGCGAAAAGCAAAGAGTGGTGCCGCAAACACCAGGGAATTCTTCGGCCATTGCCTAGGCCTACAGGCACGAAGGAGTGGAGGCATCAATGAGAAGCAAGAGACATAAAAGCTGGACACTCCACCGAGACATCTAGATGCCGCTTCGCGCAGGCCTAGCTGCTTCACGCCAGAGCCCGCACCCTCGCCGGCACGCCAACAGCGGTGACGCCATCGGGCAGATCGCTCACCACTGCGGCACCGGCGCCAACGATCACATCGGCACCGATGCGGATCTGTTGGATCACGGAAGCGCCGATCCCGATCCAGCTGCGCTCTGCCACCAAGTGTATTGATCAGTCCATGATTCACGGATCTGCTGAGCTATCAGAACATGGCACCGTGCTGGGTTCAGATGAGCCAGGAGATCACCTCGCGGGGCTGGCTGAGCCACACATCAGGAAGCATCTCAGTACCGGGATCCGCGGGACTGCGGACTGACTGCCGCGGAACCAGATGAATCGGATCAGGACACCAGGCTGCACCGAGGCTGAGCCAGCCCCTCTGATTTGGGCAAACGAAATCTTTGGTTGGATTATCAGCGATGGCGGCGTAGCGCCGATTGGGCCACAGCCTTTCAATCTCTAGAAAACGCTCTGGCGATGGCTTGGTGGATTGCCACTCTTCTGAGATCAACACCCGCAAATGCTGGAGGCCGACAGCCTGAAGCTTGAGTCGCTGACTGATTGATCGACCATCTGTGAGCACAACCAACTGAACACCACATCCCTGGAGGTCACAAAGAAGCTGCCCAATTCCTGGTAGAAGCTCAAGAACAGGAGTGTGCAACCGGTACACCCAGAGCAACGACTCTGCCACTGAGGACGGCAGCCCAAGCAGGGCACAGGCATGACCCCAGAGATCACTGATGCCGTTGCGGTGGGCTGCCACCAGCACACCAGCCATGGAGCAGGAATGCAGGGATTCCAAATGTGACTCAACAGCCGCAATCCCGGAATACAGATACTGGCGTTCAGAAATCAGGGTGTCATCCAGATCAAGTGCCACCACCCAACGGCTGAGGTCAGGCATCGGCGCGAAGAACCATGCTGTCGTATCGCAACATCAGCAGATCAGCCTGCCAGTCATCAATTGAGGAGGGAGTCTCACCAAGCAACCATTCGCGAATCAACAGCTCGGGGAAATTGACGCCAGCGGCATGGCTCAGTGGATAACCTCCACCGAAACGTGGATTGATCTCCACACCGAGCAGGCGATCGCGCTCGGGGTTGGTGAAGACCTGCACGGTTAAACAGCCCCGAGCACCTTGAATCCGTTCAAGGCAAGGGCGCAGCAGGGAAATCACACCGTCCTTTCGGGTGATGCCTTTGCTGATCTCGCCACCGCGGGTTTCCAGCCTTTGGCGGGGCACCATCGCCAGGAGCCGGCCATCGCGGCCATACCAGGCATCCACCGTGTATTCCTGCCAATGGGGCGGAATCAGCTCCTGGAAGAGGTTGCGGGGATCGCTGCGCTCCGCCGCGGTGAGGTGGTGTTCGCTGGGAATGGGCCGAACGCCCTGGCTGCAGCTGCCATCCACCGGCTTGAGAAAGCAGGGGAAGCGGAGATGGGCCGGATCCAGCACCGCTGGGCTGGGCAGGCCGATCGCCGCGAAGAGATCGGCGGTGCGGCGCTTATCGCGGCAGGCGGATACGAGTTCCGGCTCGCTGATCAACACCTGCACATCGGCTGCCGCGAAGGCCGAGCTGGCCTGAGCGAGCACCAGCAGTTCCGTGTCGATCGTGGGGATCACCAGCACTACCCCCTGCTCCTGGCACAGCGCGAGAAGGGCATCGGGGAAAGCGGGATCGGTGACCCTTGGCATGGCATAGGCGCCATCGGCCAGAGCGCAAGCCGCAGACAGATCTGGATGAAGGTCGGTGGCGATCACACGGGCTTCAGGCCCCAGCAAGCTGCGGGATGCCTGCTGCAGAGCCTGGAGCAGCTCCACGCGGCGACCGGCACTGGAGAGGAGGAGTGTGGGCGGCGGATTCATCGATGAGCGCACCCCTGCCAGCGCTGCAGGGCCGTTGCGTGCCAGGCGGGGTGAAGGGCAAACACATCACCGCCAGGACTGGCATAGGCGGGGAGCAGTTGGCCCGCCGCATTGAACAACTGATAACCACAATCATGGCGAAGCAACTGGCCGATCTCGCCGTGATCGACCTGGATCTCCACCATCAGGATCGGCGGCTTGCGCTGTTGGAGTAATGGCAGGGCACCTCGGAGTACGGCTAGCTCATGGCCTTCCACATCGATCTTGATCAACTGGGGCAGGCATTGCTGGTGCTGGCACCAATCGGTAAGACTCACGGTGGGCACCGTGACCGTAGTAGTGCGAAGGGTGACGCCTGGTGTGTGGGCAGCAGTGATCTGCAGGCCACGAAAATCGGCTACAAGAGAGTTGTTCTGACCGGTAATGTTGTCGAGATGGAAGGTGGCAGAGCCGTCTTGATCGGAGCAGGCTGCTTCGATCAATTGCACGTGTGCTTTACCGGCGAGGTTCCGTCGGATGTAAGGAAGGTTGTTGGGGCCAGGTTCAAAGATCACCAGCTGGCCGCCCTCACCCACCAGTTGGGCTAAATGCAGGGCGGTATAGCCGATGTGGCCACCAACCTCCAGCACGCAATCTCCGGGTTGCAACAAGGCGGCGAAGGCGACCATTTCCGCGCGCTCGCGGTCTGCCCCATGAAACCAATAGCCCTTGTGTTCAAACAGGCTCAAGACGAGCGGTTCACCGGTCCAGTGGTGGCGTACGGTGATGTCACGGTTGATCGCCTTAAGAAGTGGCAGCACCAGCTTGCGCAACTGAGGATTGCTGTAGAGCGATTTCAGGGGATTCACAAGCGGAGACAGTCTGGAGGGGGAGCGCTGCCAAGCAGCCATTGGTAGAGGCCCACTGTTTGTGAGGCCACCGAAGGCCAGCTGAACCTTTCAGCCACCAGCTGGCGCCCGGCCTGCCCCATCGCCGCAAGCTCAGCGCTCCTGCTCAGGGCAGCGGAGTGCCAACGCCGCAACACCGGCAGCAGTGCCTCGGGATCCGGAGGCGCCTGCCAGGCGGCACCAGCATCGAAGGCCTCCGGAAGGTTGCAGGCGGATGAAAGCAAACACGGCAGCTCCCAGCTCATCGCCTCCAGAGCCGCCATCGGCAAGCCCTCACTGAAGGAGGGGAGCACAAAACCCCGGGCATGAGCCAAAGCGCTGGCCTTTGCGGCACCGTGCAGGGGGCCAAGCACGCACACCTGCGGAATGGGAGAACGCAGAAGTTGATAGGCCAGTGCTCCGCCGTCCCCGAAGCCAGCCAGCACCAACCAGGACTGATCGCCATAGGCCGCCCCCTCACGCAGTCGTGCCCAGGCACTGAGCAGGGGGCTGATCCCCTTCTTGTTGTGAAAACGGCCCAGGAACAGCAGCACCGGCGCGTCTTCAGGCACGCCATGGGCGAGCCAGGGGGCGCGGGGAAGCGCAGCCCTGGCTGCGCCAGTGATCTGGGGCAAGGCCACACCGTTGGGAATCAAGGCGATCGGGGCGGTGATGCCAAGAGCACGAATCGCATCGCGCTCAGCGGTGCAAAGCGCCTGCAGACAGGAGGCGCGCTCCACGCTGCGCTGCTCACCGGCCCACCAGAGCAACTGCTTCAGGGCTCGGCGTCGCTGCCAGGCCCAGGGATCGAGCATGCCGTGGGGGGCAACCACCGTGGGAACGCCTGAGCGACGCAGGCGGCGACTGGCACGGGACGGTGCCAACCAGAGACCATGGCTGTGCACCACATCGGCTCCCTGACAGGAGCGCGCCAAGGCGCTGGCTCTGCCAATCGCCGCGACCTGATCGGCGCCTAGGGCGGTGGCATCCATCCCAGCCTGCCGCTGCGCCAGTTCAAGCCCGCGTACGGCAGTGGCCAGACCAGCCGCAGATTCAGCGAGGCTGGGCAGCAGGTGCTGAACGCGGATCATGCCTGAGCACAGGGCGACTGATGCGGTAGTAGTAAAAGAACAAGGGCAAGACGGTGAAACCGAAGAGCATCACGACCTGGGGCAGATAACCGCGACTCACCACCACATACAAAAAGGTGACTGCACAAACGTAAGTGACCTGGGCGATCGGTTCCTGACGACGCCAGAGAAACCAGAGCCAGAGACGACGACAGAGCCAGCCAAGGAGCAGATAACCAACGATCAGCGCCGGCCAGCCGCCCATTAAAAAGTATTCGGCGTAATTCAGAAACGCAGCGCCCGCATTATGCACAGAGCTGTTGTAGACGACAGCCGTGGCGTCTAACAGGTAAGCAGCGCTGTCCTTGCCCGGTAGGAGTTGCGAAGGGATTGGAAAAAGCACCGTGTTGACCAGAGGAGTGATCCCCACATACGAGATATCAGAGGGGGTGAGGGCCATAACACCTCCTGAGGTGAGAAAGATACCCGATTCTCCAAAACCAGCCAGCACCAGATCCCAGAAACCAAGGCCTTCTATACCAGACAAATTCAAACCCCGACCGTAGCTCCGGGTCAAACCGATCAAGCCGGCCAGACCCAACAAACCAGCCACCGCAGGGATCACCACACCAGCACGAGGCTGGCGCCCCCGAGCCAGGTAGAACACCAACAGAACGCCTGAAAACAACAGGGCGAGTCTGTAGCGAAAGCCGAGTGTGGTGTAGATGCCGCTGGCGGCGATCAGCCAAAGCAACAACTGCAGGCCTCCTCGGCGTTGACTGGCCCAGACCGCGGTGAGCAGCAGAATGCCTGGAATCAGAAAGTTCACAGCAAGGCCGGCATAGTTAGCGAACGGCCCGAAATCCAGACCCCGGCCCACAGCTTCGACCTGTCGCGCCGTAAGGGGATTGAGCAGAAACAGCAGGCGTGGACCCGTGAGCAGTCCAAAAAATGTGATCCCTAAAACGTTCAGGGTTTGCCCGAGCCGCCAGGCCTGTCTGGAGTCAAAGCCGGTGCTGCGACGCGGCGGCGGCAGCTGTTGACGAATCAGACCATAGCTCACAAGAAAGGCAGCGAAAGAGATCGCAGCGCCCTGCCAGGCAATCTCCATCCCATAGCGGAGATCTACACCGCGATCAGTCCAGTCACCCTGTTGCAAAGCATGCAAGGGACCAGCAACGGTGTAATACAGGAAGATCACACTGAGCATCACCGGTGGCTGAAACCAGGCGAGGTTTTGCTGCGGCTGAGACCAACACCAGACAAACAATCCAAGGATCTGAATCAGCACCAGCACCAGCCAGACCTGCTCGCTGAAGCTCAGCAGTGAAGGATCATTCATCGCAGACTGAGCAACTGTGCCGCCAATGCGGCGCGACGCGAGAAACGCGGTTGGGAGATGGCGCGATTCACGGCCTGAGACAGGCCGTGAGCGAAGCTGGCGGGGGTGAAGGCCTCCAGGCGCTGCCGAGCTGCTCTCATCATCGCCTGCCTGCTTTCGGCTGATTGCTGCTCGGCAGCGTGAAAGAGCGCGGTGAGTTCGCCAGGTGCTGCAGGGTCGAAGCACCAGCCGGTGCTGCCGTGCTCGATCAGATCCACGGCGCAGCCGCAGGCGCTGCTCACCAGGCAGGGCAGGCCGGCGGCCATGGCCTCGTTCACCACCAGGCCCCATTGGTCGCTGCTGCTGGCAAGTACGAAGGCGCTGGCCTGGCCGTAGAGGCGGCCCAGCTCCTCGAGCTGGGCGAATGGCTGCAGCTGCACGCGGGCGGGGTCAGGCAGGTCACGGATCTGAGCAGCGATGGCGGCCTTCAAGGGGCCGCTGCCCACGAGCTGCAGGCCCCAGCTGCCGCCTTGGCGCTGGTAGGCACCGAAGGCCTGGAGCAAGCCGCTGTGGTTTTTCTTCTCAACGAAGCGGCTCACACAGAGAAAGTGGGGCTGGCGGGGTCCGGCCTGGGCGGCGGCGGCCTCGAAGAACGCGTGATCCACCACATCCCAGGGTTGTGCGATCGCAGCCAAGGGAAATCCCAGGGTCTCCAGATAGGCCCGGCTTTCGCTGCCTGCCACCACCGCCGCCGAATAGCCGCGCAGCAGCTGGCGTTTGAGCCACTCCTTGGCGGCCGTGCGCGGTTCATCACGCCGGCGGCTGTCGCTCACAATCACCAGGGGGATGCGGCGGCGGTGGGCGGCCAGCAGCAGGCGCTGGTAGGCCGGATCGGCCCAGCCAACACTCACAATCACATGGGGCTGGCAGCGATCGAGCAGACCCGCCAGCTGACCATCCAAGTGGGCCAGGGGGGGATCAGCATCGGGATCGGGAGCACCCCTGAGGCACTCCAGGGCGTAGGGGCCGGCGGGATTAAAACGCCAGGGGTATTCCTGGGATTGGGGCCGGGTCTGGAGCACCGTGAGCTGAAGGCCGGTTTGCGCTGCCGCCACGAGGCGCACCCGGTGGTAGGGGCCGACGCGGTGCAAGGCAAAAAGCACCTGCATGCTCAACCCACACCCAGAGCCGTTAGCAACCGCTCGCCATAGCAAGCCCAGGTGAAATCTCGGGCAAGCTCGCGGGCGGAAGCACCTATCAGCTTGCGCAAGCCGTGGTCCTCCAGCAACAGTTGCAGGCGATCGGCGAGTGCCCCAGCATCGCGAATCGGCACGATGAAACCATCCACTCCATCCCGCACCACGGAACCGCAGTGGGGCGTGGTGACCACGGGTACCCCGCAGGCCATCGCCTCCAGGTGCACCAGGCCAAAACTATCCGCCAGGGTGGGCAGCACAAAGATGTCCGCCCGGCGGAACTCCTCACGGATCTGGCTGCGGGGCACCTGGCCCAGATAGGTGGGGCCCTGGAACAGTGGGTGGGTAACATCCACCTGGGCCGGGCCAGCCACGCGGCACTCAAAGGAGAGCCCACGGCGTTTCAGCAGCCGGCAGGCTTCCGCCAGCACATGGTTGCCCTTGCGCAGTCCCACCTGGCCCACAAACAGGATGCGGCCGGGCTGCGGATCGTGCACCAGCTCAAACCAGTGCTCGGGGATGCCATAGGGCACAAGGCTGATCTTTCTCGGATCACAGCCCAGGGCGATGGAGCTCTGGCGGCAGTAGTCGGAGGGCACCAGCACCTGATCGCTGAGGGCCCACTTCTGCCGGTCGCGGGCGATGCCGGCCTCCACCACCTCCTCCGGCTCGCCTTCGGGTTCGATGCCGGGATAGCGGCGGCGCTCCTCCAGCAGGATGCGGCCCACATCGGCGCCGATGATCAGCTCATGCACCACATGCAGGCCCTTGTCTCTGGCCTGGAGAACAGCATCGATGTCGTTGTTGATGAAGTTGGTGTAGAGAGCATTTGCACCAGCGAAGCGCTCGCGGCAGGCGCGCACCAGCACCAGGGCATCGCTGCGTGAACCTCGGCGGGCCCAGCTCAGGCTGGCCAGAGGTTGGTCGCGCACCAGCTGGCGGGGCAGATCATCAGGCAGCTGGCGGCCCAGCAGGCGCTTGAGTGGCTTGGGCTGGAGCGCCGGAGGCCAGAGCGCCTGGAGCAGCTGCAAAGGCCGGTGACTGCTGTGCAAGTCGGTGTAGAACGCCGATAGAGCCCTGGCGCGGGCCAAAAGGGCTGGCACGGCGTAGTGCATGCGGGCCCCGGCCTGTAGCACGGCATAGCGGCGAGCGGCATGTTGGGCTTCAGCCATGGCTGTTACTCCAGCTCGCACAGCCGGCGCGCCACCCAATCCACCGCACTGGCATGGATCGCCAGCACGTTGTCGCCGTGGCGCGGGGGCCAGCGGCCTTGGGTATCGGCGGCATAGGGCACGAGGGTATTGCTGAGGGGGCGATAGAGATAGAAGCGGTACTGCCAGCGCGAAGGCATCCCCTGGGCCGGGAACAGGTCCGGCTGCTTCTGCAGCTGGTGGCTACCCCAGGCGCCACTGCGCCGCAGGCAGCGGGCCAGGGCTGGCAGGACGCCGGGGGCGCGGTTGGCAGGGGAGCTCCAGATCGTGCGCAGGCCGCAGGGAACAAGGAGGGCAGGGCGGCAAAAATGGCTTCCAGCTAGCCCGTTCATCTAGCCAGGAGAGAGTGATGATGGCGGAGGTCTGGTCCCTGCAGGACGCCAAAAATCGATTCAGTGCGGTGGTGGAGGCGGCACTGGGGGGCAGGCCGCAGTTGGTGACACGGCGCGGCCAGCCCGCGACGGTCGTGATCGCTGCCGCCGACTAAGAACGCCTCAAGGCGCTGGAAATGCTGCACCAACCTAGCCTGGCGGAGCTGCTGCTGGCCCTGCCCCCGGACGACGAACCGTTTGAAGCAGCCGAACTTGAGCCGCGCCCCTGGCAGGCCGAGCCGGAGCACTGAGGGGAGCTCGTGATGCTGCTGCTCGACACGATGGTGCTCTCGGAACTGCGCAAACGCGATCGCGATCCAGCGGTGGTGGCCTGGTTGGCGCAACAACCGCCTAATGCTCTGCACCTGAGCGTGATCAGCATCGGAGAGATCCAGCGAGGCATCCAGCTCAAGCGCAGAAGCGATGCCTTGTTTGCGGCACGGTTGCAGCGCTGGCTTGACGACCTGCACAGCCTCTATGGCGAACGGATCCTGCCGATCAACACCGCCATCGCCCGGCGCTGTGGGCAGCTCGCCGCTGACATCGGCCATCCCGGCGCCGACATGATGCTCACGGCCACGGCGCTCGAGCACGGCATGCAGGTGGTGACCCGCAATGAACGGCATTTCCTGCCCACGGGCGTGGGCCTGGTGAACCCCTTTCGCCGCGACTGAGCCGAACCACCTCAAGCCTGGGGCTCCAGCAGCCATTCGATCGCCGGCTGCCAGCGCACCCTGCCGGCGGAGCCAAGGACCGGCGGTTGCAGGTCGAGGCTGAGCACCAGGGGCTCGGCGGAGCGGCCCGCAGCGGTGGCAGTCAGCTCCAGCAGGGAGGTGAGCTCCCGCTCCCGCGTACGGGATCGATGAGGCTGGTACACACCTGCACCAGCAGCTGGCGACCATCGGGGAGCAGGGCCAAGGCATCCACCTCGCGGCCGTTCTCGCTGGGCAGGTAGCAGAGTTACGCACCCCGGCGCTTGAGCTCCACAATGACCGCTGTTTCCAGGGGGTGGCCGAGGTTGGCACGGCCGCTGCGGTCGTAGAGCGGGATGAGGCCAGCATCAATCGGGTAGAGCTTGCGGGGCAGGCTTTGCTGCCGGCGCAGGGAACCACCACCGGCAGCCAGGCTGATGACCAGAAACGCCTGTCCAGGTGTTGCACCAGTTCAGTGAGATGTTCGCAGCTGATGGCCAGGCCCTGGGAGCGCATCGCCTGGTGCAGTTTGTTCACGCTGAAGGCCCCACCGGCATGGGCGAGCAGCTGGCGCACCAGCCATTGCAGCGCCAGAGGATTGCGGATGTTGGGGCGTTTCATCACGTCGCGCAGCACCGTGCTGTCCACATAGCTGAGCAGCAGTGCCCGGCGGCTGCGGGCATCAAGGCCCTGCACCTCGGGGAAGCCACCCTCCAGCAGATAGCGCTCCAGGTGGTGTTGGAGCAGGGAGCGCTCAGCGCTGGACCGCCTGCGCCGATCAACCGCTCATCCTCCAGGCTGATCCAGGGAAGACCCGAGCGCTCCATCCCAGAAGCAGCGAGGCGTCCGGCAAGCTCCTGCCAGAGCAGGCTGGTTTTTCCCGTGCGGCGCATGCCGATCACCGCCAGCACCTTGCCGGGCACCCGGGGAATCCAGGTGTCCCACCTGGTGAGAGCCGGCAGGTGCATGGCGATGCCATCGACCAGGTTCTGGTGCAACAATCGCCGCAGGTTGTCGTCCATGGCGACAACCTAGAGGGCTTTCTTAACGCGTAACACGGCAAGTTACCGCGGAGCCGTCACCCCGCCCACAGCTCAGCCAGCTCAATGGAGAGGCCGGGGAACAGCGCACCGGCATCGAGGGTGACAGGCTGCAGACGCTCCGGCGGGTTGCTGGCATCGCCGCGCCAGATCTCCACGGCCTGCTCGGCGGGCAGCAGCAGCCAGCCGAGCTGGGCGCCATTGCGGCGGTAGAGCTCCATTTTCCGGCGCAGGGCACTCACGCCACGCGGACCCTCATCTGAGGGGCTGGCCAGCTCCACCACCAGATCGGGGCAGAGGGGCGGGAAGCTGCGGCGCTGCTCCGGGGTGAGAGCCTGCCAGCGCTCCAGCCGCATCAGGGCCGCATCGGGGCTGAGCACGGAGGAATCGGGCAGCCAGAAACCAGTGGAGCTGTCAAACAGCTTCAAGGGCAGGCCGCTCTGGCGGATCGCCAAACCCAGCTGCACCAGCAGGGCGCTGTTGCGACTGCCGGTCTCTCCTCCGGTGGGTGTCATGGCGATGAGATGTCCATCGGCGGCGAGTTCCAGCACTGCCTCGGGATTGGCCTGGCACACCCGCTCAAACTGCTCCGGAGTGAGCCGCAGATCCCAGGGGAGCTGCAGGGGAGCCGGCAGATCGGCAACTGAAGGTGATGGGGGCGCCAGGGTCATCGCACCAGGGCCGGTTATTCCAGGCTAAGGGGATTGGAGAATTGCCGCCAGCTGCTCCACCGCAGCATCCCAAGTGAACTCGCGCCAGCGGAGTGCCAAAGCGTCTCGCCAGGCGATGTACCCCTCGTAGGGGTTCAAGCGGGCGGTAATCCAGTCAGCTACCTCAGCAGCGCTGGGGTGGGCCGGGAAAAGCTGACCGCTACCAGCATCGGGCAGGGTGGAGGCAATCCCACCCACGTTGTGGGAAATCAACGGAACCCCCAATCGAAGGCATTCAAGATTGGAGCGTGGAGAGGCCTCCGCCTCCGAAAACAGCGTGCCGAAGTGCCAACTGCGCAGCTCGGCTACGAAGCGTGCTGTGTCGGTCTGTTTGTTGATGAAACTCAGGGGCTGCAGAGCCGGGTGGGGTGGCAACCGGGCCGGATTGGGTCCGATGGCGCGGATCACAGCGGGGATGCCGCGCTGTTGCAGCGCCTCGGCCAGCTCCAGCAGAAAGAGCCCACCTTTGCGTTGCCACTCCTTGCCGAGAAAACCAAGCCGCAGAGGCTGCGCTGCGCTGGGCGGGTGTGGCAGTGCGGCTGGCAGCAGCTGGGCCAGCTGGGCCTCATCGAGGTTGGCGCCACCGGGCACCACATGCACCTTGGCGGGATCAATGCCGTAGTCAGTGATCACCGAATCAGCGGCCCATTGGGCCATACACACCACCTTGCTCGCCAACTGGTAGGCGCTGCATTCGCGCTTCAGAAGTTTGCGCTGGTGTGCATCGGCAATGCGTTCGCCGGCCCCATAATCCTCCAGGACCTGACGAGTGGTGGCATCGATGTAAAAGGCAACACGCCAAGCAGAGGGCCAGGGGTGGGACGGCAGCAATGGGAAATGACTGAGCAGCTCCAGGGGCTGATCGGCCGGGAGCTGTGCCTGGGCAAGGAGAGCCTGCGTAAAGGACTCGCTGTACTGAAAACCGCCTGGTTTGCCGCTCAAAAGCAGCTGGCGCAGGTTCCAGAAACGGCGCTGCCAGTGCAGCTGTTCAGGCTGTAGAGCCAGGCCGCCCTCGAATAAACCCCGCTTGAGCCCGGCTTGGAGCAGGAAATAGGGCGTGTTGCTAGCGGTGGCAAAGTTTGTGGCATCGCCGCAGCAGAGCAACTGGCGGGGCCGCGTGGGTTGAACGGGAGCTGTAACACTCATGACGTCAACAGGCTGTACCAGCGCTCCGCGCAGTGGACGATGTCGTATTGAGCGGCATGGGTGACGGAACGCTGGGCTAAAGCAGATCGCGCCTCAGGCTGGGTCATCAGCTGATACAGGCGGTCGGACCAGGCCTGGTCATCACCCGCTGGTAGCAGATCTCCAGCCGCAGCATCCAGCAGCACCTCCCGACAGGCCGGAACATCGCTGGCCAGGATCGGCAGCCCCGCCGCCATGGCTTCGATCAACACGATTCCAAAACCTTCGGCAGAGGTTGTGGAAAAGGCAAAGATGTCGGCCTGGCCCAACAGTTCGGGAATATCGCTGCGACGACCAAGAAAAACTTCAGATGCATCCAGCCCTGATTCGGTCGCCAGGGCCTCCAGCCGATGGCGATCTGGTCCATCGCCCACAAGTTGTAACTGCCAGCCGGGCTGTCGGGCCGCTGCAAAGGCTCGAATCAGAGTGCTCTGATTCTTGATCGGATCGAGCCGGGCCACCATCACCACCCGGCGAGGATCGCCGGGGGGGCGCTGGGCGCGGGAGGCGGCCGCACGGTCTGCAATGGCCGCGGTATCGCAGCCGTTAGGAATTACCGGGCCCAGGCGCAGGCCCCGCGGCAGGGGCTGCAGCGAATCAACAATTGCCTGGGTGCAGGGCACAGCCACCACGCCCAGCCGCTGAAACCAGCGCAGTAGGCGGTGCCAGGTGCGTAGACGCTGGGGGGCAGCTGGAGCGGTGTTACCCAGATGTACCGCCAGCCGGCGAACCCCGGCCAGACGAGCACCAAGGGCAAGCCAAAGCATCGGTCGGTTGCAGGGGTAGATCAGGAGCGCATCTAGCCGAAGACTACGGCAAAGCCGGAAGCTGCGCCAACCAAGAACAACGCCATCAACTCGAGACCAATCGTATATTTTTAAAATAAGATTTGAATTATGAAGCCTAAGAAATGGATGAGCGAAATCTACAAGACCCGAATCTGCGTTTAGAAGATAAGATTGAAAATACCCGTCCCCTTTGGCACACAAAAGCAGGGCAAGCGAATCAACCCCTCCGTATTGCAAGCCTTCAAGAACATGAAGCAATCGCAAGCGATACAAAGAACTCGATAATATCACGACATCTTGAGGCGATTGATCAAAACTCGCTTTAGAATGCCAGGAAATGCAGAGAGATAATCAAACAGGGGTGCTCGCGTTAAATCACGCAATCGGTCGTATGTATACGGATGCACAACATCCAACAAGGGCCCAGCTTCTTGAGCACAAGCCCTGAACACGTCAATCAGATCAGAGCGAGACTTGCTGCAATAGACAATAATGTTCTGCCTGTAGTACTCAGAAACCTCTTGATGATTCCAGATGAACGGTCTGAGAATGTCAAAGGGGACGAAATCATGCTTATCGAAAAGATCACACCAATAGCTTTGCCATTGCTCGTTCACATGATTACTGCCTCCTTGACCTGGAATAGCAGCAGAGAACATGACAACATCGCCAGCTCTCGTAAGGCTTCCAATAAAATCTAAAGCGGAGTCTTCACACAGGTGTTCTGCCACCTCAAGGGACACAACCAAGTCATACTTCCTACCTAACGCGAGATCCTCAGGCGCCTCAAGATCACAGGAAATAAATTTGCCAATCAGGCTGGGCGGAATCACCTGCCTCGCATACTCGCCATCTACTCCAAGATAATCATCTATATTCATTTCACTACATGCAACACCCCAGACACAGTCGCCACTTCCGATATCGACTACAGAGGTGAAATTGTATAGAGCTTGCAGACGGGAAAGCACAATCCGAGCACTCTCAAGAGCCGCCACTCTTTTTGAGCTGTAGAATTCTTCATTGTAATGCGGGTTGTCGATGACTTGCATTTGGATTCAGAGAGATTTGAAGTCAGTGAAAACAGGGAGTGGAACTCTTAGTCTCGAGCAGAGTTGATGAACGTTGGCAGTGGAGACGTGAATTATAACTAGAATTAAAGATAGCAAGTGAACAACAACTTCTCTGTACCGATTGGTATTAAATCGAGTGATACAAGGCATTGATATGCACGACATGAGGGCAGCTGACAACTATTGAATAATCTCAGACGAAACCAAGTTCCCTCCCGTAGGCTTCAGCCATTGCAGTGACGCTGAAATTGCGCAAGGCCCATTCCTTAGCGGCAACTGCACGTTGATGAGTAGCAACCGGGTCATCAAACACCTCGCGGATCCCATCAGCCAGCGCATCAGGAGAGGAGGGCTCCACTAACAACCCATAAAGGCCGCTATCGAGTACCTCGCGGCAGGCGCCCACATCAGAGGCCACGATCGGCACGCCTGCCGCCATCGCTTCCGCCAGAGCGATCCCGAAGCCCTCATCGGGGCGGGCGGAGAATACGAACAGATCCAGCTGGGAGAGCAGTTCCGGGATGTCGCGGCGACTCCCGAGCAGCTGCACCCGATCGCTGAGCTGCAGCTCATGGATCAGGGCCTCCAGCTGGTGCCGGCGGCTGCCCTCACCGATCAGCCACAGCTCCACAGCCAGGCCTTGATCACGCAGCAATGCCGCGGCTCGGATCAGGGTGGATTGATCCTTGTGCCCCTCCAGCCGCGCCACCATCGCCAGCCGCGGCGGCTGGCGGACACGGGCGGATCGATGCACAGATGCAAAGCGATCAAGATCGCAGGCGTTGAACACCGTCCTGGTTTCGCGGGTGCTCACCCCGAAATCACGCACGGTTGCGGCGCGGATGTACTCCGAGCAACAGAGCAGCCGAGAGGTGAACGGCCGGCCTAGCTGCACCAGCAGCTTGAACTTGCGAAAGGCAGTGCCGGTCCACACGGGAGGCAGGTTGCCCACATGGGCGCAGAGGCACGACACCCCGGCCAGCCGGGCGCCGATGGCGATGAACGCATGCCAGCCCAGGGGGAAGCTGAGCACGGCCGAAGGTCGGCGGCGTTTGCAGAGCCTGTAGCTGAGCCAGGCCAGGCGTGGGTAGCGGCCCAGGCCACTACCGAGCCTGAAGGTGTGAATGGGGATTCCCAGGGCCTCGAACTCAGGCCGCAGGTCGGTTGGGTGGCCACGGAGGCAGAGCAGCTCCACTACTAGCCCCTGCTGCTGCCAGTGGCGTGCAAGTTGCAGTGCAAGCTGGGGACAGCCTTCAGCGACAAGGGAAGTGAGAACGATAAGTACGCGAGTCATACAACCGGGAATCCGGGAATTGCGAAATTGTTAGATTTGCCATGAAAGAGATAAGCCGAATGGGCTCACGCCAAAGAATTCCGAAGCGCCCTTATGCCAAAAGAATTGAGCAAGTCAATCAATCAATGACGCAGACACAGAGAGAAGGACGAATCTGAATGCAGGAAAAAATGCGATAATCGCGCGAAACGAAAGCGCAGAAGAAAGAATTATCCAATAAAAACACTTGCTAAAACATCGCAATAAGCTAAAAACCCAAACTAGAGACATCTACATTATACTCATGATGCAGACGGGACATTGAGGGAGATAAAAGCTGGCGGTAAAAAATGAGATCGGCCTCTGGCATGCTGCCTAAGAAAAACGGGAGATTATCAGGGGTTTTAGTGGGCAGTAGGCCAATCTCAAGACTCCTAAGAGCGACCTTCAGTCGTTGAGGAAATAATGACGCGATTTTAGCCATAGGGGTTCTACGAAGGTGTTCGAGACCGGAGTAGACCATCTCTCTTGTCTCGCCCTTCGGATTCAGGTCTAGCCCAGATGGAGTATCAATAGAGGGAAAAGATGAAATCTTTTGAAGAACCTTAGTGGGACGGCCCTTTAACTCATCAAACTTTAATACAAGCAAATTGCCATCATAGAAAAATTTCCTGTAAAAAGAAAGCTGCAGGCAATAATCGCTAATCGAAGCGAGTTCATAGCATTCAATCGGCGAAGGGGCTTTAAGGCCGCTTCTCAGATATGAATTTGTCGCCCAAGGGCTAGCGTAATGAAAGTTGCAATGAGAAAGAATCCGCTCAATAGGGTCGCGAAGAATATAAATCAGCTTAACATTATGGAGAGTGGATTGAATATAAGATGCTGCAGAAGGGAATTGAGGGTATTTTGTATAGGCTGTGCTTGCTTCCAAGAGCAATGCATCTTCAGGCAGGGGGGCATCGCTGGATGACCTAAAGAGGGCCAGATAGTCGCTAAGATTTTGGGAACAACCTGACGGTCCCGAAAAAAAAGTTTGGCTCCTTATCAAAGCTACAGGGTATGACACTCGGAAACTGAGTTAACCAGTGGTAAAGACTGGTAATTCCTGACTTGGCAGACCCAATAATAATCGCATGTCTCATGGGGAAATAGATTGAGTGATTGCACCTCACACTTGGAATGGTGCATTACCAGATTCAAGACCAAGAACTCGCATAGCAGAGCTCTTATTCGCATGCAGTGCTTTAGCCAGACGAGGAAAACCAGAGATTCCATTGCCTGCCCGCGCTACATAGAGATTCTTGCTAAATGCCATGGCAAAGAGGTCGCAAAATGTGCTTACAGTACGATCTTCCTGAGATCCTAGATTTGAATAATGAATGGGAGCAGGATTGCCATCCAGACTAAGAGGCCGCAACGAAAAGACTGGACGCAGACTTGATAGGCGAGCGACAAAAGAACGAATAACACGATCGGAGTCTGAGCAGACGAGAAGTGGGCGATGGGTATTTTTTTGGGCTATAGAATCTAGGAGCACTTTCCAATTTGCCTGTATATCAGAAAATCTTACTTGAACACTGTCGTAACACTTAGGAAGACTGGCAATCTTTTTAACAACACTGCTCCTGTACGGTTCCTTGAGCTGGAGTCGCCGCAATAAGTCAAACCCAAAGCCACCACCTCTTCCAACATGAACCAGCATGTCGCAAGGGTAAAGGCGATAAACGTCAAATGTAATATATCGCTTAGGACCTTTATCAAGATATGTGCCAAGGTCTGAGTCTTCGGATTCGATGTAGTGTTGGGCTTCAAGGGGATAAAAGCTTGCAACGCCATCGAAGAGCTCATGATAGTTTTTATTGATAAATTCAATGGATTCAGGCCAACCGCTGAACACATCATCAAGCGGACCAATAGATGAGTACTTTGAACCGATGTAGAGCTGGCGAGAGGCTCTCAATGAATATCTGTAAAAGCGCAGCGTGGTACATAGCAAATCATTAAGACCGCCGCCAGGCATGCAAAGAATGGTTTTGCCAGGTTGTGGGCATATTCGCCGCGCTTCTCTTAAACGATCATGAGCCAGCTTGAAAGTGCCAATCGTTGACCTGATGCGAGTGGGCAGCTGGGGCATTGAACTCAGAAATATAATGATAAAGCTATGAGGGGGCAGCTATGAAAAAAGCACTACATGCAGCGGTTTAAACGAGATCAGCTTTAGGCATGGGAGTTGTCTGCAACTTTGGCGATACCTCAATTGTCTCATCGTAATAGCCACACCAAAAGAGTGCTCCCACTGCAGAGGGCGTCAAGGATGAGGATGCTCTCCAGATACCCTTGACTTCAATACCTCTGAGACCAGATATAATAGACATAATTCGATAAATGCACAAAAGGGCAATAGGCTTCATTGTTCATTCAACAAAGAGTTCATCCAAGGAGTAAATGCGTTTGGTCGTTTTTAGCGATGAATCATTCGCCTGCAAATACTCCCCAAGAACATAAGTAGGTATACCAGCAAGCTCTGCGTCAATAAGCCTAGTTAATATTCCGGAAGTTTGAGGCTGATAAACAAGTACCGCCTTACAGCTAGCCATTAACTGACAAAGAGATTCACTCGAGACAGCTCCAAGAACATGAACATTCTGTGGAGCGTCATCACGAAATACATCTGTACCATATCCGGCTAGAACAAACTCTTTAGATGGGCAACTCGATCGTATCAGCGACAAAAGTGATTTTATGCCTTTTTTGGTGGGGATATTGCCAGCAGATCCTAGAATAAGAATATCTCTCTTAACTGTATATGTGCGCATAGCACTAATCATAAGGAGCTCTTCGCGATAGCCTTCAACGGGAGAATATGGAAGGACCGAGACATTAGAAGCTCCAAGGCATTTTATTACCGCGGCATCAAATTCTGAAATTGCGAAGATTCTAAGAGCTTTTGTGTATATATAGCGTTCGACATGGTATTCGCTGGCTGGCGAAGAGAAGTACTTCTGCGCTTGGCTAGGAACTAAGAACTCAACGTTCTGAGGGAATACAATATACTCGCGGCCTGATGCAGCCAGCAAGGCTGCCAATAACATTGTCTTCCCTGATGCAAGCTCGATCGAGATCTCAGAGTGAGGAGACTCTTGTAATTTATGGTCTAACCATGCACCCTCTATCAGGGTAACAATAAATCCTCTGAGTGTAAAGTGTCTTAGGCCAATTTTTAAGATATACTGAAAATATTTAAATACAAGAGGTACGCGGATGATAGCCTGGCGAAGCGCAACATTGTTAGGAGGAGGATTGATAGTCCTCTTGGAGGCTTGCTTTGCTAAGGAATGGAGTTGCATGCTCCGATTGGTGCCCCCGTGCCTATTCTGCCCAAGACTAAAGGCCAAGATGTGCATTGATTTGGAAAATCCTGAAGAACTCAGTTTTGAATTACCAATGAGATTTCGCGACCCTGAGATCGCCCTCGGTACATGGAATGCTGCAACAGACCGCATGCGGTGACGCGTGGTAAGACTGGGATCAGTTCGTGCAGTGGCCTGACACCAAGCGCGAGGTCGGCTCCAAAGGAGTTCACGCGAACGACCAGCCAGCTGGTTTCTCAGAGTTACCGCCAGGGTTGATTCAAAGTATCAAGCCGGCTTCTCGTGCGGTTGGCGGATGGCGGGTGGCCATTGCCAGCAGTGCCGTGATGTCATGCATCACTGCCTGCAGGCGGTCGCGGATCGAGTCGAAACCGGCCAGGCGCAGCAGGTTGAGGCCAGGGGTGCCCAGCGCCGCCATCACGCCGGAACCGTTGCCGCGGTAGCGGTGGTCGTCCTCATGGCGCTGGGTGTCACGAATCCAGCGCCAGCTCTCGATACTCCAGTGCTCTCTCTCCAGCCTGAGCAACGCTTCTGGGGTCGTGCGCAGACTGGTGAGGAACCGGTGCGTGGCCTTCAACGGCTTGCTGTCACGGATCCCGGTAGCGATCACCTCGGCGATCCAGCTGGTGCCCTGCCATTTGGCCTTGATGTGCTCCGAAGCTTCTTTCTCCCTCAACGTCCAGCGGATGTCACGGCGATGGCCGATCTCGTGATCCGTTGCCACGAAAGGGATGTGGCGCTTTCCAAGCAGCTGCGCGGCGATCTGGCGGTAGAGCCTCTTCTGGGTGAAATTGACCGTCAGGAGGAAGTCGGCCACCTGCTCCGCGAGCTGCCGAAAAACATCTCCCACCCAATAGGGCAGGGCTGCCTAAAAGTATGATCAAGCCGTGGCTAGGTGCGTCGTCACACCACCAAGCGCCAGCATCCCCATGATATCGGGGGCCAGCTCACGGAAGCCATGGCGGACTGAGCGGTATCCGCCATGGCGTAGGAGGTTCATCACCACGGTTCGCAGGAAGGAGAACACGCCGGCACCGGTCTGATTGGCGTAGCAGTGGGCGTCCTCACCGAGCTGCGTATCGCTCATCCAGTGCCAGTCGTTCTCAATGCTCCGTCGCTGACGGATCAAACGCAGCAGGGCATCTGGGGTGGTGCGCAGGCTGGTGATGAATCGGTGGCAGGCGATGTCACGCTTGCCTTTGAGGGTCGTGCTGCTGGTGATCACCTCCACGATCCAGGCGCTGCCTGGCCAGTTCGCCTTGATGTGCTCAGGCGCCTCTTTGGCCTTGAGTTCCCAGCGTGTCTGGCGTCCGTGCCGCTTCTCGACATCCGTTGCTGCGAAAGGGATCTTGCGCTTTCCTTCAAACTGGCAGCCGATCTGCCGATACAGGATCTTTTGTTTGGATTTGACGGTCAACAGGAGGTCGGCCCCCTGCTCCAGGCACCAGCGAAAAACGCCTGTGTCGTGTGCAGTGCGTCGGCCTGGATCAGGACGCCATTGAGATCAAGCGTGCTGAGCAGCTCCTTGAGCGCTGCCTTTTCACTGGATTCGTGGGTGTCATAGGTCGTCTGGGCCAACGCCACCCCAAGGGCTCGGGCGTAGACGGTGACCTGGGCAACGAACCGGTGGTTGCCGTCTTCTGTCTCGATGGCGGAGCCCCGCAGGGTTTTCCCGTCGCAGACCAGTTGGTCCAGACTCTCGGCACCACCTGGGATCTGGCTGATCATCCAAGCCTGCAGCACCTGGCCGAATTCCTGCAGTTGGGCCTTATTGAACAGGTAAAGGAAGGTGGCGTCCGAGGGCCAGCGCTTGAAGTTCAAGCCCAGGGTCTGGTTCAGCGACTCCCGGTGCCGCTACTGCTTCGCAGAAGCCTGCGGCTAGGCGAATGCCTCCAGATCGCGGGAGCTCCTGCAGCCGCTCAAGATCCCCAGCACAGCAACCAACAGAAGGAACCACTGCGGTTAACGAACCTCTCGGGGTAACGGCCATCGGGCATCGCCTTGAGAAAGATGATCAGATCGAGATCGGTTGAGGCAGAAACGCTTTGGAGCACTGAGAGGGAGCAATCCCACTGACCTCAACCCATGCTCGCAGCCTCGGCAAGAATGGCTGTGACACACTTTGAATCAGCCCTGATATCTGCAGCGGCGCGGCGGCTACCGCTCGATCCACCAGGGATTCAGAGAGCTGGCCTACGACATCAAAGGGATGCTGGCGCTGGGGGGCATGACGATGGCTGGGGTCACGACTTGATTCGTACCTTTAGGAAGCCCTGGAACTGATAACGCTTGATCCGCTGCCCGTAAACCAGGCCAGGCTGCTCACCATTGCAGCGAGGACAGCGGAAGCCAACAGGCCAGCGCGCCTTCTCAAATGAGAGCTCACATGGCTCTTCTGTGCCGTACAGTTTCTGGAACACAAACAGCAAGAGTTACTTCTTTAACTGGATGCCGTTGCGCGCTAGTGCGTGAGCAGAACTTGCGTACCAACCCAGCCGGCGTGGCGGCGAGCGCGGAGTAAGCTGGATAATCAAGTTATCGGTTTTGCCGAGCAACTAAGGCTAAAAATTAATTACTAGAAAATCCATATGATCGAAGAATCTGTTTTAGCTTAGTCAGCAAAGCTAGGTTGAAAGAAACAAAGCTTCTCCTTCTACAAAAAGGTTGACCGAAGACCTCCAAATAGGCTTTGTCCCAATGCTCCAGGAATGAACGCGGATGGCGGCTGTTCCAGGGCTTTCTTGCGCCGTCGAGATGGATGATCACAGCATTATCCAAGATCTCCTCGACCGCAAGAAATCGACGCGTATGATCACATAGATTATACCAGACTGGGAGCCTCTGCCACTCATCCTGGATTGCAATGTTTAAAATATCTTGATCCCACCATTTAATTCGATCACGATGGTTTTTCATTACGCGAAGAAAACGATTAGACATATTCAGATCCCGCCACTTCGCCAAAGGTACAATAAGAACGCCAGCCTGGAAATAGGAACCACTACAAGGTCCCCAGATCCGAAGACCATTTTCTGGTGAACAGTGATCAACGGCTCCAATGAGCTCATGTATAGGCTCACGAAATAAAGATGAAGCCGAGCGCAAGGCTAACATATCGGAATCGAGATATACTGCATAATCTAAGCTCTCTGGCAAGATATCAGCGATAAACAGTCGATAAAAAGATGCAATTGAAACATGATCAGATTCTTTAAGCGGAAGATCTGCCGGCAGGAGGTCCGACATGTCAAGGAAAGTCGCCTTGCGTTGATAGCGGGCAAGAAACTGGCCAACCAGGTTAATTTGTTCGTCACCTAGAGACTTAGTATGAAGTATAAATATTGGAATGCCATGTGGAATGCTTTCAGTAATCTCTAATGAATGGAAGAACACCTGAAAAGGCATTACATAGGCGTCGTCAACAGAAAAAACGCAAGCAGTTGTCATGGTATAACGTGAATCAAATAGATTGAAGCAATCATAGGCAGTTGCCACACTTGTTACAATGAATTTTACCTGTAATACTTGAAGTACAATAGAAGGGATGCTGCTGCTTTCTGTGATAGAACGCTGTACACTGATTAAACAGATAAAAGAATGAACCTATCTGTTTTGGAATATGGCTAGGCGACAATATCATGAGCCATAACTCTTAAAAAGGATGAGATAGCATTTGCAAATTCAAACCTAAGGAATATTACTTAATGCTCATTCAGAATCAGAGGCATTAAAGCATCAGTTAATAATCAAGTCAAAGCCTCTCGAAGGCCCAACCGGGGAAGTACATCAACTTTTCCGCCAGGAGTTGCATTGATTAATTGACATCCATGATTGTCCAGAAATTTCTTAAAATAGATAAACATGCCTCTACAGTGCTTCTCATACGAAAAGGATGGCCATATATTGGGAACACCATCGACGAAATGTGATGCCCCGGAATAATCCATATCGACTCCTATAAGTATAATACGCTTAGCCCCATAAAAGAAAGCGATTTGAATCGCACTAAATATGACGCTATGGCCATAGAACAAGCCCTTTAAGGGTGATGTAGAAAAACCTAAGCCCATATCAACCGCCGGGACCAAGCTTGAGCAATCTCGCTTGAATATCAACTTAGGTGCAAAGTATAAGGTCTCCTTGGTTTTACTATGGATAAACTGGGCGCTAGTTAAGTCATGGCTGCCCAGCAATAATGGTACACCTAAGCCGTCTAATGAAGGGGCAATTTCTTGCAGCCTATGTGAATCTTGGATAACCAGCTCAAAACCCCTTGCGTTAATAATATCTAACAGTTCATAAGCTCTGTTCGTCCCTATTAGAAGCTGCCCGTTCAGAGCGCTGATATCAGTATTGTTAAGAGAGGGACCATTCCCAATGCAAACAACTGTTTTTCCATTCCACTGATGCTTTTTTAGTGCCCAAGATTTGGAAGATTGATAAGCATGATCAAGAAATGTTGTAGATTCAGATAAGTTTAATGATGGAAGCAGCTTGCGCTCTTCAAATGCATGAAGCATTGTACTGATATATGTTTTAAAAGACCTGCAGTTTGCAATTCGTGGGGACAGGAGTTTGATCAACTTGATTAATTAGTAGAAGTATAAACGAAGCAAGCTTGCCTCCATGGGATTATACATTGCCCATGATGATTGGTCTCTGACTCTAGGAATTATAATTATGGTCTCGCTTTTTGGCTATTATCATTCAATGAATCTGTAGAGATTGCATGATTCACAGGGTGCTCACCGCCGCACCGCCGACCACGGCCGCGCGGATCGCCACCAGCTGCGTCAGCAGGAGCTCCAGCCTGTGCAGGGGCACCATGTTGGGCTCGTCGCTGAGGGCCTGCTCCTGATCCGGGTGCACCACCATGAACAGGCCGTCCACGCCCATGGCCACCGCCGCCCGGGCCAGGGGAGGCCACAAACTCCCGGTGGCCGCAGGAGGTGATGCCGCGCCCGCTGCGTTGCTGCACAGCGTGGGTGGCATCAAAGATTACCGGGCAGCCGGTGGCCTGCAGCTGGGGCAGGCTGCGGTACTCCACCACCAGGGTGTTGCAGCGAAAGCTGGTGCCGTGCTCGGTGAGCCAGAGCCGGCCGCTGCTCGACTCCAGGCCGCAGTCGGCCAGCTTGGCCACCACCTAGGCAATGTCCCACGGCGCCAGGAACTGGCGTTTCTTCACGTTCACCACCTCCGCCGCGCCGGCCACGGCTTGGGAGCATCCAACATATGTCTACCACCTGCAGGCAGCGAAAGATTTATATATCAAGAAGAAGATACTATCGCCTAGTTTTATCCGCAACAAACAGTAAATCGCCGGCAACGTTAACAGATTCAAGCTTGTTGTATTTAACAAAGCGTTCCCATTCTCTCAGCTCTGACCACCCCGACACAAACACAAAATCAAATCCTGCTCGTTGAGCCGCTTCATAGTCATACCGACTATCACCCAAGAAAAGAGCAGGCTTTTTAATAGTGCCGCATGCCATCTCGCGAGCCAGGATTGAGTCCTTATTGTCGGGGCTGCCAAAAATCCCCCCATTAAAGAAATGATCCAGACCACGCGCTGCGAAGATTTCCCGCAGCTCAGCTTGGTCACCACCAGAAACAATGCACCAATTTGCATGTGCGGTCTTCGCGCGCAGGGCTTCTAACCCCTCAGTCACACTGCAAGTCATCAGCCCACCACGCACGGCCTGCGCATAACTGGCCAGGAGTTCATCGAGACCAGGCCCATCAACGCCTGGGACTGCTCCTGGGCAGTGCTCAGGAAGAATCGCATCAAGAAAGTGGGCAAATTTTCGATGACGGGAAATGCCCCCATTCGCAACATGATGGCCGACAAGAGCCTCTGCAGCGTTTACCCCCCAAGGTAGTGCTGCACTGTGGAAGGCTTCAGTCTTCATTCGGTTGGAGTCAAGAACGACACCATCGCAGTCGAATAGAAGAGTTGAGTAATTCTTAATATTAATCATTGACTAGTAAACATCCTTTAAAGCCAAGGCCATAGAATAGTCCTGCTCATCATCAATATCAATCCCTGAGATTTTACTTACAACATGCATGAATGGTTTAGAACCGAGAAAATATCCCTCACAAAGAGTAGACTCTCTATCACGCATATACAGACCATTGGTGACCCTAAAAAGCTCAGGCAGCTCTTGGCTAATCGTATGATTGCGGTTGGCTTGATAGTTGAGAGGCGAGCCATGCTGCCAGAGATAATCTTTTAATCTGTTAACGGAGACCAAGCTGTCATACTCTTTTTTGATGCAAACCTGTTCAAGAAAGATATGAAACGCTTGAAAATACTCCTCGGGCTTCATCAAAGGCACAACTACCGTCACCCATGCAAAATATTTAGTAGGAAGATCAGATACCACTCCTGATATAACTTCGCTGAATGAAGCTTTGTGCCCGTCACACAAATGAGTACTACGAGGCAAATACTGAACGCCCATCTTCTCAGCAATGCTTGAAACTCGTTTAGAGTTTGAACTAATAAAAATTCGATCTGAAGGATGTATCCGAAGAACCTGTAAGATTTTCCATTCTAGAAGGGTAGAATTATCTCCAAAGGGAAGATATATTTTCTCGTGAACTCTGCTACTTCCTTCTCGAACGGGAATAACTATTGAAATATCTTTAAGGGATGGTTTTAGCATTGGCGGCTGCTCTTTAGGTTCGATAATGCCTCCCCGAAGAGACTAACGTCAACGGAATAAGACAGATAATTAACTTTTAAAGTACGGTAGCGCGATAGCGAGGATGGTGAATCGCAAAAGATTCCCAAAGCTTTTCCACTCGAGACAACTGCAGTTGAAATCTCATCAATAAGCTTGAGTACATCTGGAGAGTCTACTTCTCCAGGCTTGCCAATCGACTGGGATAGGTCGTATGGGCCAACAAAGAGAACATCAAATCCTGGAACAGATAAAATTGACTTTATATTCCTGACTCCTTCTACTCCCTCCACTTGAAGAACAAGTAATGATTCATTTGATTGAGTAAGATACTTGAATTTATCTTGTGAACCAAAACGAGCAGCTCTTACAAACCGGCAGACACCTCGGCTCCCTAATGGATGAAATCGTGCAGCAGAAACTGCTTCTTTGGCCTGCTCAGCGTTAATAATATTTGGCACTTGGATACCGTCGGCACCACTGTCGAGTGCAGAACCAATAGCATGGGCATCAACACTAGAAACACGGATAATTGAAGCCATATTGGTCAGGCTGGCAGCTCGCACATGGTTATGAATGGTTTCCCAACTTGCAGGGCCATGCTCAGTATCAAGAATAATAAAGTCGAGGCCTGCATATCCAGCTGCTTCTACAAATGAGCTATCCGTTGTTTTGCTAAAAATGCCTATACATACCTGGGAGCTAAGGCGTGAGCGGAGGGTCGCCATAATGTTAAATTCCGTAAACACTCTTGTGCGAAATTTCGTATGCTGAGGCTGTTATGGATGTAACACGCATTTTCGGGAATGCTTTCGAGTACGATTTGACAAGAGCATTCATTTCATCGTTGCGTGTGTCACCAGCAGGATAGCCATCGAAGCCAGCCATAAGAATTTGTGCAACATTGCCGCTTGCCGCCACCGCAAGCGCATAGGCAAGCACTAAGGAGGTCGGGGTCACGCAATGGGTCTCAAATATCTCAAACCTCCCTGCATCAATCCCCAATCCAAAGTCAAGCAACTCAACGCCATCCAGCTCGGCATGGAGATGATCAGGAAGCATGGAAGCCGGCGTAATCAGTGGTTGAGGCAAATCGGCATAGGCCTCAGCATCAGCAAGCAAACGAACGGGATGGCATGCAATACGTAGGTCAATCAGTTTCGAATCAATTGCCGACTGGGTATTGAGAGCCAAGACCAAGGGCTGGGCCCGCCGCACATAAGCCTCAAGGGCAGCAGCGTGGGCCGCCACACCAGGGCCGGTGCCGAGAATGAGTACATCCCTGCCTGCCATCAAATCTGCTGGCTTCCAGGTACCACGGGGCCTTCCACGATAAAATTGGCGGGCTCCATCAAGAGAATCCAAACTGAATTTCTTGCCACCCTGCGCTCGAAGTTGTTCGGTGACAGCAAGTATATCTTCATCGTCATACCTGGGATCGCCAATCATCTCCTGAATATAGGAGGGATGAATGCCGTATTTTCCAGCAAGATAGTAGTAAGGATTCGTGCCCCAGCCATATCTAGCCTTCATCGGCCCAAATGTTTGCCGGATCAAGGCCATTAATGGCACCAGATTGGAACGCCTGCCACGCAAGGCTTCCGCTTCGATGACTAGTTCTTCGGTGCGCGCGTTGCCAGGTCCTCGCCCCATCCCAGTGACTGTCGCATCCAGCCAGCTCACACCTTCAGCCTGTGCACGCAAGGTATTGGCCAAGGCGAGACCCATGTTGTCGTGGGTGTGGACGCCTAGATCACCATGCCAGCCCTGCCGAAGCCAGCTCACCATACGAGCGGTATCATTAGGGTTCATCGACCCTATCGAATCAGCGAAATAAAGCACCTCGATTGGCCAGTCGCTGGCCATCGCAGTTAATTCTCGCACCTGCTCAATAGTGCGATCAGCAATCTGCATGAGATTGAAACCAACGCGATAGCCACGTTCACTAAGCCAAGCCGCCGCAGGCAGTGCCTTCGGTAGTTCGTGAAAGTGACAGGCCAAGCGGACGATGTCGACAGGTGTCTCTGCGGCAATCCGAGGAAACAGACGCTTCAGCGCAGGGATACAGCCGATCTCGGTGCACAGATCGGCCCCATTCACCATCACGGCGACCAAAAGGTCAGATGGAATGGCAAGGCTATCTAGGAAATTATCAGTGGTGTATGCACATGCTCCTTTAAAGCCCTCATTCTTGAGGAAGCGAAAACCCAGCTCCACTACATCAACTTGAGCTGCCTTCATTGCCAGCAGGTAGTCTTCGACTAATCCAGCAGGAAAGTCCCAAGAGTTGTAATATCCACCATCACGAAGTGTGCAGTCTAACAGCAGTGGCATGGAAGCGCCATTCATCTCAACTTTTAACCAGCAGAATGGTTCTTGTCTGTGCGCACCAGCAAAGAGATCACAGTGACAAGGTGCGCTGCGGTGAGCCATCGGCTGCAATTGCACCCCGCTCCAGCTTCACAACGCGATCACAGCGCTGAACCGTAGTCAGCCGGTGGGCGATCATCACGATGGTGATTTCCTGGCTCAGCCCTTCCACCGCCGCCATCACCGCCTCTTCCGTACCGGTGTCGAGCGCGCTGGTGGCCTCATCGAACACCAGCAAACGCGCCTGCTTGTAGAGCGCCCGGGCGATGCCGAGCCGCTGCCGCTGGCCGCCACTTAGGCGAATTCCTCGCTCCCCCACGAAGCTCTGGTAGCCCTCCGGGCTGGCCTCAATGAAGCTGGCGATCTGGGCCTGCTCCGCCGCCTGCCGCACTCGTTCCAGATCGATCTGGCCTTTGGGCACACCAAAGGCGATGTTCTCGGCAATCGAACTGTCGGCGAGGTAGATGCTCTGGGGCACATGGGCAATCGCCGCCCGCCAGGCCGCCAGCCGCTGCGGATGGGCTGGATCGTGCAGATCCACCCCATCCACCAGGATCCGCCCCTGGCTGGGCTCCAGTAAACCCATCAACAGGTCCACCGTGGTGCTCTTGCCGCTGCCGGTGGTGCCGATCAGGCCGATGCGTTCACCGCGCCGAATCTCCAGATCCAGCCCGCGCAGCACCTGAGGCTGGTCCGGGCCATAGCGGAAGTGCACCGCTTCCAGGCGGATCGCCTGGTGCAGGGGGAGTGGCGCGGCCACCGTCACCTGCGGTGGCAGGGGCTGGTTGAGCATGGCCAGCACACTGGCCAAGTCAGCGTTGGTGCTTTTCAACCCTGCCCAGCCGACATACACCTGCTGCAGTGCAGGCAGGAGTCGCTGGGCCCCCAAGGCCATGGCCCCGAGCAACGGAATCACGGCAACTCCGCTGCCGCGCTGCAGCACCAAGAATCCCCCCAGCACAGCGATGGCCACCAAGCCGAGGGCCTCCAAGGCATAGCGGGGAAAGCCAGCCAGAAATCCGTTCGTGGCCCTCAGCTGCCGCTGGGGCCGGTCAGCGCTGCGGTAAATCTCTAGATAGGTGGGTTGGCTTCCATCCAGCAGCACATCGCGGATTGCCCCCATGCCTTCCTGCAACGCCTTGATCTGCAGGCGTGCTGCCACCGCAATCTTCTGGCCATTCACGCGCAACTGTCTTCTGGCAGTCACCGCCAGCAGTGCATACACAACGCCGAAAAGGGCCGCTGCTGCCAGTGCCACAGGCCAATCAATCAGCAGCAGCCCCGTGAGAAGACCAACTGCCACCACCGCTGCCGTAATCAGCTGCAATAGGGCACTGAGCGCGCTCACCGTGCCGCTAATCTGACCGGTAACAGCTGTGATCAGCGTCGCGCTGTTGCGCTGCACATGCACGGCATAGGGCTGATACAGCGTGCGCCGGTAGGCCTCACAGCTCAGATCCGAACCCACCGCCGCCGCCAGGCGACCATTCAGCCACATGTTGGCGAGCCGGATCACCGCCGCCAGCACTGCCGCCGCCGCAAAGGCAAGCGTGGCCGGCAGCAGCAGATCGCTCGCCGCCGTGAAGCCCACCCGCGCCGCCAGCGCCTGAATCAACGGCTGTTGCCACAGCCGCTCCGGATCACTGAGCACCCCCAGAAACGGCAATACTGCCCCCAGCGACACCAGCTCCGCCCCGCCACTGGTCAACATCACCAGCAGCAGACAGCCCAGCTGGATGCGCCGCCGTCGGCTGAGGTGGCCCCAGATGCCGCGCAGCAGGGTGCGGGTGGATTGGGGTGGTTGATCCATTGCCAGCGTCATCGTTCAGCCTTCGCCCACGGTCCGCACCTGCAGCGCCTTCGCAGGCACAGACGTTGCGCGTTGTGCGTTGCAGCGAATGGTGGTGCTGGGGGCGGATGGGAGCATGTAGGGCGAGCAGGGATTGGGTGCTTGGCTGCGGCAGGGTTGCGGCAACACAAAGCCCCACTGCCATGGCAGCGGGGCTGGAGCAGGGGGCCTTCGGGTGTGGCGTCAGGCCTGGGGCGCGGCGTTGGCGGCCAGCCAGGCGGCCAGATCGGCCGGGCCCTGGAAATCGAGCAGGGCCTGGATCTGGGCGGTGGTGGCCTCGCTCAGCGGGCCTCAGCGGCGGTTGAGGAGGTGGAGGGCCACGGCGGCCTCGTTCACGGTGGCCAGCGCTGGCTGGCGTAAAGTTAGCCGTGGCTTGGAGTTGGGGCTGCAGCCCGTGCGGAGGCCGGTGGAAGTCAAGTCTTGTTTGCGGCAGGAGGCTGAACGCCTCGTTCGGGCTGCGGCTCCTTTGGGTTCAGAGGGAAGCCCCACCCACGTCCTTCAGTCTCCCAGACCCACAGGACGTTGCTGCTTGATCGGTTCTGCCAGCAGGCGGCCCAAGGCTCCTGGATCGATGATGTCGAGGCAGACTCAGCATCCACCGACTAGCGCATGATCCGCAGCTGATCCGGCAGCGTCAACGGTTGAGAAATAGCCAAGGAGCGTATTGGGCCGCAAGCAAGCACTTCAAGCGCTGTTGATGCGCAATCGAGGGCATCACGCGTCCCCGGCGCCAGCGTCGAATGGAGGAGGGGCTCACCTGCAGGCGAGCAGCCAAACCCGTGAAGCTTCCAGCTTCCAGCTCCAGTGCATCCTCCACCAGATCAGCGATCTCATGACGCGCAATCTCGGCATCGGTGGTGTGATCGATCCGATCCCAGTCCACCTGGGGCGTGATGGATTTCCAGCTGCCGTCAGGCATCAGACGCATCAGTGCGCCGTTGTCTGTGTGCCTGTATCTCCCGAGGAAAGAGCTTCTTTTGCATCTGCCCGTAGAGACGAACCCGATCTTCACCGTACTCACGTCGGGTATCGGGTTCTCTGAAGGCCTTGCGGCCTGTGAAGTAGTTATCGAGGCAGATCACCTCCTCACCGGCATTCATCAGCCGATCAACAAGATGGGATCCAAGGAAACCGGCTCCACCTGTAATCAAGTTGCGCACGAAGAAGACCCGAACAGTCGAAGGAGCAAGGACTCAATCAATGACGCTGATCCAGCCACGTGAAAGCAAGCTGCGCTCGCTTACGCCATTGCCGAATTTTGGGGTAGCGATCCTCAAGGCGCTTGAGAACATTGTCTTGAGGGGACTGGGGTGTGTAGCCATTGCCATAGCCATAGCCATAGCCATAGCCATAGCCATAGCCATAGCCATAGCCATAGATCTTGCTCATGGGCTGGGTTTGATTGGTGATCAGACCGAGCAAGTCAGCCTCAGAAGTCTGAATCCGCTTAATGGCCTGGTCTGGCAGGCTGCGATCGATGCGACCAAGACTCACCACAAACAACAAACCGTCGAGGTGATCGCCCAAGAGAAGCGGGTCGACAAGGTCAAGTGCCGGAGGGCTATCAAAAAGAACAACGTCAAAGCCAGGCATCTCACGGAGGGTTTGAATCACCTCCTGGCTACGGCTTGAATTGAGAAGCTTGACGGCATCAGGCGGTCGACGGCCCACAGGCAACACAGCCAGATTGGATTCAGGCCACTGGATCAGTTCAGAGAGAGCTGGTGGACTCTCAGTAAACATCTCGCTCCATCCACGGGCACCGTCTACACCAAGCCGCTGATGGAGTTGAGCCTGGCGAAAATCTCCATCTACCAACAACACCCGAAGCCCTAAATCAGCAAGGGTTTGGCCGAGCAGTGCAACCAGTGTGGTTTTTCCTTCACCACTTGCCGTGGAAGTCACGGCTAACAGACGCAAACTCCTCCCTGCGCGCAGCAACTGAAGCGAACGATGCAGATTACGCAACGACTCGCGCAGAGCAAAACGCTGTTGATCATCCAGCTGATCCAACAGTTGCAACACGGACGACTGCTGATCAAGCGGCAAGAAGGGAACACTGCCAAGCAAAGGCCGATCAATCGAGAACTCAACTTCACGAGGGCTATGAAACACGTGATCCAAGCGATCACGAATCAGAGCCGCACCAACCCCGGAAGCAAGAGCCAATAGAATCCCATTCACCAAACTCTGACTAAGATTTGGTTCAACCGGAATGGAGCCAAAGACGGGCGGACTGATTACTTGCCAAGGCAACGTCTTTTGGGCAACTTCTAGGCGGTAAGTTTCGCGAGCCTTGAGGTAGCTGATTAGATTTTCACGGGCAACTTCTAGTCGCTGGTTGAGTGCATCGTATTGCTTGACAAGTTCTGGACCAACCACGCGAAAAACAGCTTCTAACTGCGCAGATTGCCGCTTGATCTGTGATTGCTGAACAGCATTTTCCTGGAGAGCCGAAGCAACAGCATCCAGCTGACGACGCTGCAGCAGCACCCGCAGCTTATTGCGCTGAGCCGTGAGGCTCTTGACTGAAGGGCTATCAGGCCGAAACGTAGCACTAGTCGAAGCCAGCTCCCGTTCGACATCAATCAATTCAGAGAGCAGCTGACTGAAGGCACCATTCGCGAGGACAGCACTGAGATCAGCACCCGTTGTAGCCGTGAGATCCGTTCCGTTAATGAATTGCGGTGAAAGGAGCCGTCCACGACGTACAGAGGCCCGCAAGGCAAGCAGTTGAGCCTCAGCTTGTTGCAGCGTGCGAATACTTTCCTGCAGAGAAGCTCGCTCTGCTTCAATCTGCTGTGCACGTGCTTCAGGAACAAGCAGTGCATTCTTCTTTCTAAAGTCTGCAAGTTCTTGCTGAATATCATTCACACGCTGCTGTAGACCTGGCGCCTGCTCATCAAGGAACTTCAGTCCCTGCACCAACTTTTCTTGTCGCTGCCTCAGGGAGTATTGCAAATAGGCTTGACTAAGAGCACGGAGCAGACTGTCACCCTGGGATGGCTCCCCCCAGGTCAAGGACACATTCAGGACCCCATTGGATTCACGCGTTGCGGTTTTGATCGCTACACGACCGCTCAACGCACCGTTTGGCAGCCCTTGGGACCTTGCCAAAGGCTGCAGCAACATAGGACTAGTCAGCACAGCAACAAGATTGGGCAAGTCAATCGAGCCGCTGTTCACAAAAGCAAGTTCATCGAGCTGATTGCTCGACTCACGCTCTTCTGATAATGGATCGCTGACAAGAAGGGTAAAACTACCTTGATACAGAGGCGACAAGATCCTCTGCTTGATCGTGATCAGCCCGGTTGCCGCAAGCGTGATGCCAAAGACAACCGCAAACCATCGACGTCTGCGCTGAAGACTAATCCAGATCTGACGAAGCTTAATGCCCCCCTCGGTTGAAGGAGGCATCAGGAGAGAGCGATCTGGAGCCGACGACAACGAACTAACCTTGTCAAGGCTGGTATTGGATTGCATAAATGACAAGGCCAAACACCTTCAATGCTTAAAGCGGATAAGGGCGCTCATCGGCAACGACTCAAACCTGAGGCTGAATCGTGATTCAAAGGAGCGAAAACCAAACGCTGATCTGTTCAACTAGTCTAGTCTGAAAGATTCTTTTTTAGTCGACTGCCCCATAGCGAGATTCTCGCCGAAAATGACGCGGGATTTCAAGGCATCCGGCCTAAATGCGCAAAATGGTGCCGCACTTGCTTGGGCCGGCCGTACCACGGCCAAAACGGTTCGTTGAAGTCGCGATAAAACAGGGTCACATCCAGGTGATCAATCGGTACGCGGTGGCGCTTGGAGAAGGCCACCAGCTCCTGCATCGTGGTGATCTGCCGCAGGTGAAACTGCAGATGCAAATGGGCACTCACCCAATCCACAAACGCCTGTACCTTCTGCCGCCGGCGCTCCAAGTCGCGCAGGGCGGAGCGGGGCTCTGGATCCGGCTGGGAATATCGGCTCATCAAACCCGAAAACGCCGTTGGTGCCATTGCCAGGCATGCTCGATCATCGTGCGCAGCTCTGGGTAGCGGGGGATCCAACCCAGTTCACGCATCGCCAAAGCAGCCGAAGCCACGAGCACCGGTGGATCACCCTCTCGCCGGGGGGCCACATGGGCCAGCAAGCCGCGCTCCGTGACCTGCTTGGCGGTTTCGATCACCTCCTGCACGGAATACCCGGTGCCATTGCCGAGGTTGAACACCTGATAAGTGGGTGAGGGTGCCAGCCGCTCGAGCATCTGCTTCAGGCCGAGCACGTGGGCATCCGCGAGATCACACACGTGGATGTAATCGCGAATGCAGGTGCCATCGGGGGTGGGGTAATCGTCGCCATAGATCTGCAGGTACGGCCGCCGGCCGCTCATCACATCTAGTACCAGCGGGATCAAATGAGTTTCTGGTTCGTGGTGCTCACCCACCAGAGCGGAAGGATGGGCACCGGCTGCATTGAAATAGCGAAAGGCCACCGATGGTTGGCCGTGGGCCTTGGCCACATCCGCCAGCAGCTGCTCCACCATGGCTTTGCTGCGGCCATAGGGATTGATCGGCCGCTGCGGGCAACTCTCCTGAATCGGGATCTGATCCGGGTCGGGTACGCCGTAGGTGGCGCAGGTGCTCGAGAACACCAGCGGGATCATCTCGCCGCGCCACTCTCCCTCCGCCAGCAACACCTCCACCAAGGTGAGCGACTCCGCCAGGTTGTTGCGGTAGTAGAGCGCCGGCTTCTCCACGCTCTCGCCCACATAGGCATAGGCCGCAAAATGCAACACCGCTTGCACGGGGGCCCGTTCAGTGGCGGGGTGGTGGCCACCGATCAGTTGCTCCAGCAAGGCACGATCACCCACCTGGCCTTCCACCAACGCCACATCTAAGCGCTCGAGAACATCGCTGTGGCCATACACCAAGTTGTCGAGCACCACCACGCGGTAGCCCTGCTGCTTCAGAGCCATCACCGTGTGGGAGCCGATGTAACCGGCCCCACCAAGCACCAGAATCGTCATCCCAAACGGGCCAACTGGCCCTCACACTCCTGGCGGTAAGCCGTCACCGTGCTCGCTCGGCCCTGCTCCAGCAAGATCCGCGCGCGCCAGCCCAGCCCGGCCAGCCGGCTGCTATCCAACAACTTGCGCGGCGTGCCATCTGGCTTGCTGGCATCCCACGAGATCGTGCCGCGAAAGTCGCATTCACGCGCCACGGCGTTGGCGAGATCGCGAATGCTGATTTCAGCGCCACTGCCCACGTTCAACACGGTGAGCAGCTCTCCATCGTCGCCGCAAGGTGCATCGCTGGCGCAATGCACGACAGCGGCCACCGGGCGTCCAGGATTCGCTGGATGGCTCCTCTCGAGCAAGGCGCGAACAAGGGGGAGATCACCGTAAGCACCTTCCACCAGCGCCCAGGCATGGGGGAGAACAAGGTCCGCGTTACCGACGCTGAGGTTGTCCAGGACGAGTGCGTTGTAGCCGGCTGAGGTGAGGGCAGAGACAACGTGGCTACCCAGGTAGCCAGCGCCCCCGGTGACCAGCACGAGCGGGGACGACATCAACACAACCGGTCAGGCATCAGAGCAGCAGGAGCAGGGGACACTTGCTCAAAAGTGAACTAGCAGACATCGATAGTTAGGGAAGGAAAAAGGAAGCAATCAGAAGACAAGATCAAAAGACTAAAGGCCTAAAAGCGCTCAAAGAATCGGGACGTCAGCTCCAATCATCCCAAGGGATCAAGGCTGAACAACGCCAAATAGATACAGCTATGGCGTGGAGGGCAAGAGGACGCGAGCGGTCGCTCAAGCTGTCGTTCTCACGGAGCAATCATGGCCGCCTCAGATGCAGTGCACGGACGAGATGGACTGAAAATAGATAGAGGGGTTCACCAAGCGAATAGCACTATGCAGCTACAACATTCAGGAGTGAGCACCTGTCTGAACTGGTAAAAGCTTAGTTGGGCTATGCGTCCCAAGGCCTTCACAAGAACGCTGTCCGATCGGATCCAGATCAGTAGTCACTCAGAGCGAGCAGAATGAGCACACGAGCGCCGCTAAGCATCACTTGGATTCGATCAGGAAGACTCGCAATTGGCCCGATACCGATCAACAATCACCAGTGGGAATCGCTCAGCAACCACTGCATCCGCAGCGTTCTTAGCTGTTGTGCCGCCAACGAAGCCGATTGGTCACCTCCCACACTATGGGAGCAGCGGCGCATCAGCCTGAGCGACCACCGCGATCCAGACGCCCTGCAACCTGCTCATCTGGCACAGGCCATCGACATGGCCATTGAGCTTTGGACCATGGCCCCACCCCTCTATCTCCATTGCTATGCAGGCCAAGAGCGCTCACCGCTGGTTGCGATTGGCGCCTTATGCCGCAAGGAGAACCTGGATCTGTTTGAAGCACTGGCTCAAGTGAAACGGCTGCACCCAAGAACCAAACCGTTGACCCAACACCTGGTGCTGCTGGACGAACTTCTCAAGCAATAAGATCGACCTCATAGGTCGCCATCGCCAGGGCCGTCAGAACCAATGCACGGCACGCCTCAATAAACGGAACTGCCAGGGGGCACGCTGCAACATCCTTCAGCATCAGGATGTAGGTGGTTTGCTCCAGCGGCTGAGCAAAAGGAATCAAGCTGAGCTCATCGCTATCAGGAACCCCCACTTGCAGCAGGCTCGACATGTAGGACAAGCCAACCTTGGACTGCATAGCGTGAACCCAATCACTGATGCGAGGAGCGAAGCGGGAGGAACCAGCATGCTTCCACGCTCCACGAGTCTTCAGCTCGCTGGCTGCGCGAGTTGCAACACCCTCAGGTTATGCAGGACTCGGAAAAACCTGAATATCCTGAGCTGAAACCTCGGCAAAGCCAACAAGAGGATGATCAGCGTTGAGAGCCAGGAACACCGGTTCACGCATCAAGGGAATAGCGACAAAGGGAGAAGACTGCTCTTCCAATGCGGAAACAATCAGGTCACCAGCCAGATCAAGAGAAGAGCTAACAATCAGATCAACGCGTCTCGCGAGCAGATGACGCCTGAGCTGCTCAGCAGTGAAGTAATGATGAGGCAACACGTCAAGCCATGGTCTTTGGAGCGAAACGCGGACGCGGCCGTGAAGGTAGGCAACAACTTCGGCCGTCCGCATTCAAAACGCCAATACTGAAAAGCCTGACTTAACAAGCAGAATGCATTGCTATTCTGCAGGATATCCTCATCAACACCACAGCCGCGCGATGGATAACTCAGACCAAACACGCCAAGTAAATCGCGCCAGCGACGACTAAGTTTGGAGGCAGAAACACCTCGAATGGAAGCTGCGTACTCGATATTGCAGTAAAGGTGCCACAGATCGACGAGATCCAGAATCTCAAACAGGGAAGTCTGCGAAACCTTGGTCATCACAACAAACTCGCTCTAAGCGGCAAGAGCCTGCTCAGGTTGACCAAATCGGCCAACAGAGAGAGAGAGAGAGGTAGCGTCATACGATCAAAGCGCAAGCTGAAATCGTCTTTGAGCAGATCTCCGAAAAGTAGCCGGAGCGATGGGAGTCGAGTCGTATCCATAAGAAATGTTTCATTCGACCCCGAAAGCTAGGGGTTCTGCTGCGACGACGAGGACTTGGACGGTTCCAGGCTCAGAAGGGCTCTGCTTAGCAGCCCACTGTTCAACCGCAGCTTGGACCGTGGGATTGCGGGGCGCGACCAAGGCCTCGCCTGCACCTTGGTCATCAACCACAATCGGAATTTCTTGCCGCTCGCGCAGACCGGGAGCTGGAACACGAACCATCGCAACACGGCTGACAGGCCTTGATGGATTCAATTGATGCCGCATCGCTGTACGCCAGTGCAACGGCAGTGCAGCAAGAGGGTCGCCAGATCGCTGCTGTTGCATCCGTTCAGCACGAGCAGCGACAGGCATCGCTGGCTCTTTGAGAGAAGCCAGCGTGATTTCTCCTCCCAGCCCGTCAGCCTTCCTGAGGCGATGCATAAGTGAGGCAGGCTCCGTCAAGGCAGTTCGGGGCAGCTCAAAAGAGCCTGGACGCTCTGGCTGAGATAGGGAAGGTTGAAGCGAGGCTTGTGGAGTCGGTGGATTGTTGACAGGTTCGAGCTCAAGAAGCGCCAACGCACTGGTTCTTGCAAGCCGTACTGTCGGATCTCCATCGGAGAGTGCAGATTGGGGCAGTGTGGAAAGGGGTTCATAACCTGGATTGATGGAGCGCTCAGAAAGTGCCCCCAGCTGCATCAGACGCATCGCGACATCCTGCTCTGCAGTGCCGCCAACAAACTGGGGAACCTCACGCCAACGAGCCAGGATCAATTGTGATTGATCGAGAAGCCAAGGAAGGCTCCAAAGACCTGCATTGGCAAGAGCAATCAAAAGAATGGGATGCCTGAAGTGTTTCATGGGTCAGTTGTTGTTGTTGTCCTGAATCAGCCTGACCAAAGCCCAAATATTGACGAGGCCGGTCACCGGTGTAGCGATCGCACCGATCGCATCGGATAAGCGTGCGTAATTGCTGCGATTCACAATGACCGTGTCTCCATCACGCAAAGGGGGATTTCGGGAACTGCTGACGCCTTGTGAGTAGTCAATGGAAAACAACTCACGTGTCGCTGTGCCATTGCGATTAATGCGCACCAACTCAACATCGCTGCGCTTGGCTCGCCATGTTTTGGGACCACCAGCAGCCAGAATCGCCTGGACAACCGGGGTATTGGCCTTCAGCTCAATGCGCCCAGGCTGGACCACTTCTCCCACCACATTCACCTCAATGCTCTGAGGTGAGAGATTGGCTGCAGCCAGTTCCATGACCTCGGAACTGGGCGTCAAAGCAGTGCCGATGACAATCGTGTCACCATCAAAGACAAAGGGGTTCTGGCGCTTGTCTCCACGTTGCAACAACGCCGCGAGATCAAGCTGAGCCTGCCTCAGCTGCTGACTATCGCCAGGAAGACGACGCTCCAAGGTCACATTGGTCAGGTCAGCGTTGAGGGTCAACCCTCCTGCCTTCTGAATGGCAGTCACCACGGTGGGTAATCCACTGATTGTACTGGCTGGACCACCTTCAGTCTGTGAGATTTCGCTCGTTGTCAGCGAGTAGAGACCAGGACTCTCGACCTCACCAACGACAGAAATCTGAATCGGCCTGGCACGTACAACCCTCAGGTTCAAGTCAGGCCGCAGCAGATAACGCCCGTAGAGGCTCTTGAGCCATAAATTAGCCTGGTTGACAGTTAGGCCTTCCAACACAACATTTCCAACCAGTGCCAGACTCGCGCTACCGTCATTAAGGATATCAAAGACTCCACCTAGATCTTTCGCACCCGGATCAAGGATCGTTAGCTGGAGTTGATCACCAGGACCCAGGATGTAAGCATCTTGGGTCACAATAAAGTTCTCAGAGGGGGCTTGCATGCGCCCTTGAGCGACAGCTTGCAAACCAGCCGCCGCTCCGTTTGAGAAGCTAGCCCACGCGATTGCTCCGCAACCGATCACAACACGCCTAAGCGCAGGCGACAACCTAGAAAGCGAGCGTTCAGCGGCCATGGACGAAACAGGCCATAGGAGACAAGTCCACATAAGTTAGACAGACAACAGAACCTGACCCGAGCCAAGTCGCAACAGGCATAGGAGAATGCGGACAGCGGAGCCGAAGAGATTTGACGGCACTCATGACAGCCAAGCAATCTGACCCTTGAAGGGCGACAAAACCTCGGCCAGCTTTTTGTGCAGATGCCGGAAAGTATCAGCAAAGCAAGGATCAGAAATCACATCGCGATGAGCAACAATGGCCAGGCATTCACAAATATCAAGGTCATAGTTTAATCTTTCCAATTGATAGTGACGCTCAAGCCGCGGCAAAAGATGAGGAGCTGCGTAACTCAAGGAGTGGCCATCAGACCCAGAACCTTCCCAAGCTGACTCCTCATACTGAGCCGACGGATACGCGAGTGTTCCAAGGCCATGGCTTTGCAATGCAGACATCAGCAAAGGAGCCGCCCCCAGCGAAAGCCCAGGTGAGGAGTACTGAGCGAACACATCAGCATCAAGCTCATGACTTCCCTGAAGGGGATGATCCCTATGAGCAAGTAACTGCAGATCCCAGGTGCAAATGGGGATGCACATCATGGCCGTCCCCAATGGCGTCCTTGCCAGACGGAGCCGCGACAACGGCTGATTGAGCAGCGGCTGGAATTCCATGATTCCCATCACGGCCATATCCAGAAGTCGCTGCTCCAGAAGCGAGAGCAGCCGAAGACTGTTCATCGGCCTAATCGGAAGCTCTGATCCCCATCCATCCACCATGGGAACAGGCTGTCGTCCAAGTTGCCAGCCTCGCGTGAAGCGCATTCGGCCCTGCCGAACGCGACTGCGCTGAGACGCCTGCCTCAGACTTTGCAGAACATCGAGATTACGAGTGGCCTGATAGCGGTCACCGATACGGTCAAAACCAAATTCCCAAGCCTCACTGAAGGCGCGATAGCGCCTCGAACAACTGCTCTGAGACAACCCAAGAGCCTCAGCAGAGATTACGGTGCTGTTAAACAGCTCTAAATAATCAAGGATCTCGAGGTCGGAAGGAAATTCCGTCTGCACAACGAATGTAGGCGAGCCTATCACGAACGGATTAATATCAATATTACCCAGGCGGGTACCAATAATTCAGTAGAAACCGCCAGGCTGCATATGCATATTCAGCAAATGATACTACCTATCGGGCTATGCAGATTGTGCATTTCAAGCCTGAAGACCCGTTGCACAAATGGATCTCACGGCAGACCGTAACAACAAATACACAGGTGAAGACGCCCAAGATCAAAGCCACTTCGACTTAACCACCCCAAAAACAAACCCCTACCCAGTGTTGGGTAGGGGTCAAAGGGTGCAAGGAGAGAGAGAGCCTAGTCGTAAAGCCTTTTACCATCAGCTCGGCGATCAGTCAGCCGTCGCGCCTGACGTCGTGTGAACTCCCCGACGCTGGGATTCGGCACCAATGGATCAACATGGGCAACCTGCTGCCAGAGGTCACGATGAGCCCAGCGAATCGCGAGTGAGCCCTGATGATCTCGACTCAGATGGCACCACCGCTTTTGGCCGCATTCAACACAAAACATCTCCTCTAGCCATTCATTGCTAAGGACTAGAACCGGATAAGCCTGAATGACCAGACGGGCTTTCTTGTCTGACATCCCACGCGATTTCAATTCTTCTGACGACAGAAGATGAATGAAGTACTTCTTACCGGTGCCACTAATCAGCTGTTCATGATGAGCCGGACAGTAAAGCTGTCGTCGTCTGGGTCGCTGCCGAGTACGTCCAGCACCAGCTTTAGATGGCGTCCGGGGGTGTGCGGCACCCTGCCCATTCCTGAGTTCCAGCGCTGTGGGTTCGCCCAGTTGATCGGCCGTATAGCTGACCCCTGTAAGACGCTTCGAATTCATAGCCCATGGCCCAATGGGACCTATCAGCGCACACCCTCACGAACAGGAGCAAGCTGGGAATCACGATTTGCATACGCACCTGCACAATGCGCATCAGAGCAGTCGGAACCGTAGCCACCGTTACATCGAGACTTCGTCGGCTGAATACTGCAGCTGCAGTGTTGTGCGATGGGCCACCCCGCTTGGTCCCTTCTCCCCCCTGAAGCGACGTAACGCCGCTGTCACTGCATGAGCTTGCCTGGCGCCAGCGAAGCATCAATGCCGTGCAAGCAGCCATCGAGGGCACTGAAGCCCCCATGACTGTTACGGCCATCAGACCCGAGAAAACCGTCCGGGAGAACGGCCGGCGGGAGGCGGAGCCTCCCGAGGTGGCTCAGATCACTGAGACCGTGGTGCCCTTTTGACCCTGGAAGTGCTGGGCCATCGCATGAGCATCTTCTGCAGGAATCAGGCGGAGCTTTTTGACGGGCTTCCCGCGGCGACCGATGGGGGTGGTGATGCGCTCATGGCCATAGGCCTTGATGCCAACTGCTTCGCAGAAGCCCAAGGGCTACGGGATAGGTGTGGAGCACCAGGAAGCGGATCTCGCAGCAGGGAGCGGTGGGGCGTGCCCCGAACACAGCCCTCGGGGAAGGCGTGGAACACCCCGACCGAGGCCCGCTGTGGCGGAGGCGGCAAGGACCGCGCAGCGGCCCGGCCTGATCCTTGCCGCCTTCGACGCAGTGGGCACGCTGGGAGGGTCCACGCCGCTTCCATGGCACGACCCGCCGCGGCTGTGTGGTGAGCCGATTGCTGGTACGGACCGGAGGGGAGAGCCTCAAGGCCTAAGGCCAGGAGTGAATCACCGAGAGGGTGAGCAGTCCTCGAGATGCACCCCACCGGCTCAAGACGCACCACCAGAAGCGCCGCGCCGGGCACCTCCAGGATCGCCCCTGGTCAAGGGCTACGCGAGGCGAGCGGACTGGTTTGTGTGGCGCGATCGCTCCGGCGCTGCCGGTGCTCACCGCGCATCAGCGGATGGACTCGCCCCTTGACTGGCGGAGCGGTCCTGAAGGCGTCCCGTCGCTGCGCCGGAAGGCGTCAGTTCGTCATGGTCAGCCATGCGGTTGGTTTTGATCCTGAGGATCCGGTTGGGTTGGTTGAGTCCTGCTATCGGGCCGTGGAGTGGCTGCTTGCCACCCACACCGCCAAAGGGCTCTTAATCCCGAGGCCCTGGATCGATCACCCCTATAGGGAAGAAGAGATTGCCCTGCTCGAGGAGGAGTTGCTGCCTGCGATGGCGGTATTTCTCGCTCGGGTGGAGGCGATTGATCGAGCGATCGAGGCCGATCAGGAGCTGGAGTTCAAAGCTCATCAGGCCCGCTGAGGGCCAGGCCGGCAGTGGCCGGCCTTTTCTGCTGGTCCCGTTGGGCAGATCAGGGGATGCGCAATTCGCAGGTGTCGCCTGCGCTCAGATCAGCCACCACCTCCACCACCTGATTGGCGGCAGCTCTGATCCGCGGCCAGCTGGTGGTTGAGAGCACAAGAATCGCGATGGTGCGCTCCTGAAGGTTCTGTCGGTAGCGCAGGTTGGTGTCAGTGGTAATCAGCAGTTCAAAGCCTTGCTGCTCAGCCAGGCGGATCAGATCGCCATTGGTCACGGTGGACCAGCCCTGCTCATAGGCCGTGCTCACCACATGGGCCGTGAGGGATCGCCGCAGGGGGGCAGGTGTTCCCTGGTCAAACAGGATGCGCACTACGCCAGGGCTACAGCTGTGCTTCTGGCGGCGTGCTCGAGCACCAGCCGTGCCTGCTCGATCGTCACCCCAGGGAAGACCTCCACGAACTCCGTGAGGGAAACGCCGTCCTCGAGGTTCTGAAACAGTGCAGCCACCGGGATGCGCGTGCCGCGGAACACCCAGGCGCCGCTCACGCGCTGGGGGTCCCGTTCCACGGCGGAGCAGTCCGCCCAATCCAGCTGGCTGGTTGTCGACATGGCGGCTGCCTCAAAGGGCCAAAGAAATCGTAGGCAGGTCGCTGGAATCAGGCGGTAGCGGTTTCAGCCAGGAAGCCCTCGATCCAGCGCTGGTGGCGGTTGTTGGTGATCAACCCCGCCAGCGAAGGCTGGGCATCAGGCACCTGGAAGGCAGCGCGGAAGCCCTTGGAGAAGGCCTCGAGGCGAGCAGGGGCCAGGGCTTTGATCCGTTCATGGAGAGCCGTGATGGCCGCGGGCTCAAGATGGGCATCAGCCGCTGGAGAGGCCACGAACCCAGCTGTCGAGGCAGCGGAGCTGCTCACCTGGCGTTGCTGCTTGTCGTAGAGCGCCAGGCCGAATGGATTGCCAAAGGTCATCAGCGCCCTTTTGGTGGCATCGGTTTCGGCTTCCTTGAGCGCCGATTCATGGGCCAAGCCCTTGTCGGCATCAATGCCATGCCCAGCGCCTGAGCCCTCACGGATCAAGGTGCGGTGGCCAGCGGTAACGGTGATGCGCACGCGGGCGGTGTAGGTGACGCCCCAGCCGCTTTTGCGATCCCGGCCAATCGGCCGTTCGTGCTCCGCCACGCAGCGGCTGATCAGGGTGCAGCGCTCCCAGCCGTCAAAACCAAAGATGCGGTTGGCTTCTGCAATCACCTGCCACCCCTCGAGATAGCTCACCCGGCTGCGGCCCTGCTCCCGCTGGCGAACATTGGCCCGATCCAACGGTGCCGACAGCAACGCCACCTGCCTCTCACTAAAGCCGGGGCCAGGCCCCCCCCTCGAGGTGGGCGGTTGCAGGGGCGGGCGATGGTTGAGCAGCGTCTTGGCTCAGCGTTTCGCGCAGCAGTTGGAGCGTTGTGGGTGGCCGGCTGGTGGCGTTGCGGCGAATTGGAGCGGAGTGGGTGGTGTTGGTGGCTGTGGATGTGATGGCCATGCCGATGAAGTGGTGTGTGTGGAGTGGAGAAAAGGGAATGGGGCCCGCACCTGCAAAACCCCATCGAGAAGGGGCCCCTGCCCCCTCAGGTGATGGACCAGTGGCGGCATTTGATGAGGCGTGCGCCGGGGACGGCGGTTGCGGAGAGGGAGAAGGCGAGGTGGGCGGCTTCTGGTTTGGGTGGTGAGGAGGTCTGGGGGGAGGAGATCGGGGTCATCGATCTCGATGGCTTCTGTGGTGCGGGAGGTGAGGCTGGCGTGGCCCCTGAAAATCGGTCCAGGTGAATGAGAGTCCTCATCCGACCAGACTGGGCCGGGGACTCCACCATGAAACGAACCCGCCACACACCCGAGCAGATCATCCGCAAGCTCAAAACGGCTGACCAGTTGCTTGCCCAGGGCCAGACAGTTGCGGAAGCCTGCCGAGTTCTCGAGGTCTCCCAGCCCACCTACCACCGCTGGCGGCAGCTCTACGGCGGAATGAAGGCAGAAGAGGCCAAACGGCTCAGCCAGCTGGAGAAAGAGAACGCCCGGCTCAAAAGGCTTCTGGCGGAAGCAGAGCGCGACAAGGCGATGCTCAAGGATCTCGCTGAGGGAAACTTCTGAGCCCGGAGCGCCGCCGGCGGGCCGTCACAGTCCTGCAGGAGCGTTACCGGGCATCCCAGCGGAGGGTCTGCCGCTTGGTGGGCCAGCACCGCAGCAGCCAGCGCGATGTCGGCAAGGTCGTCGATCTTGAGGAGGCCAAGCTGAGGCATCGTCTCCGCGAGATCGCTTCCGAGCACATCCGCTGGGGCCGGCGCATGGCCCACCGCCTGTTGCGGCGGGAAGGCTGGACGGTGAACCACAAGCGGGTGCACCGGCTCTGGCGCGAGGAGGGCCTGCAGCGGCCCACCCCCGCAAGCAGAAGAGGGCACGCCCGGCTGACGGCTCGGTGCGACGTCACCAGGCTGCGCACCCGCACCAGGTCTGGGCGATGGACTTCCAATTCGACGCCACGGCCGATGGCCGGCGGCTCAAGTTCCTCAACGTGATCGACGAGCACAGCCGTCTCTGCCTGGCCATCCGGGTGGGCAGGCGCTGCAAGTCCAAAGACGTCGTGGCGGTGCTGGAGGAGCTCACCAGCCTCTACCCAGCCCCAGCGTTCATCCGCAGCGACAACGGGCCCGAATTCATCTCCCACGCCCTCAAGGGCTGGAGCGTGAACAGCGGCACCACCACGGCCTACATCGAACCAGGATCACCGTGGCAGAACGGGTTTGCCGAGTCGTTCAACAGCCGGTTCAGGGATGAGTTCCTGAACACTGAGCTGTTCACATCCGTGAGCGAGGCCCAAACCTTGGCTGATCGCTGGCGCTGGGAGTACAACACCTTGAGGCCGCATTCAGCCCTCCAGGGGCGTACGCCCCTGGAGGCAGCTCAACCAGCTGCTGCATAACCACCCACTCTCATTGCGCCTGGACCAATGAAGGGGGTCACGTCAAGGGGAGCAGATATCACCCAGCAAGCCCTAAAT
>NZ_ADXM01000047.1:0-11814 GCF_000179255.1 Synechococcus sp. CB0205 | reverse complement strand
GCCTCCGCTCCCGTGACGGTGACCGCCAAGACGGTCGCCTCGACCCCTGCGAAGAGTGCGGCCAGCACAGCAGCGAAAGCTGCTCCCGCTGCCCGTCGCAGCAGCACCCGTGCTGCCGCCTCTCGCTCCTCTGCCTCCGGCTCGGGCTCCGGCGGCAACCGCTCCACCCCCTCCACTCGCACCTCCCCCATGGCTTCTTCCGTTCAAGGCATCGCTCTCGGCATGATCGAGACCCGCGGTCTGGTGCCCGCCATCGAGGCTGCTGATGCCATGACCAAGGCAGCCGAAGTGACCCTGATCGGTCGCGAGTTTGTCGGTGGTGGTTACGTCACCGTTCTGGTCCGCGGCGAAACCGGTGCTGTGAACGCCGCCGTTCGCGCCGGCGCCGATGCCTGCGAGCGCGTGGGTGATGGCCTGGTGGCCGCCCACATCATTGCCCGCCCCCACTCCGAGGTCGAGCCTGCTCTGGTGAGCAGCAACAACCGCCGGGCCTGATCACCATGGACGCCGTCCATCCGCGCGTCCTGGGTTTTCTTGGGCGTGCCCTCAGCCTTGAGCTGACCGCTGTTCAGCAGTACATGACCCAGGCCTCACTCGTGGGGCTCTGGGGTGATGCGGCATCGGCCGATCGGTTCCGTGAGGAAACCGTCGAAGAGATGCAGCACGCTGAACGCATCGTCCAACAGATGCTGTCGCTTGGCGCGGCACCGGCTGCTTCCCAACTGCAGCCGGTGACCCATGCCGCCGATCTTGTGGGTCTGCTTGAGCAGAACGCCGATCTCGAGCAGCAGCTCGTCAACCACTACGACGAGGCGGTCCGCTTCTGTCGCTTGGTCAACGACCAAAACAACGCGGCCTTCTTCCAATCCCTGTTGGAGGACGAGCAGCACCACATGCAGGACCTCGAGACCTGGCTCAACGAGCTCGGTGGGCGTCGTCCCCGCGGCTACGGGCGCTATGGCTCCCGCCGCCGCGGAGCACCGCAAGACCGCGCCACGTTCTGAGTCCATTCGGCGCTTGAGGATCTGCCCAACCGGGATCAGAAGCGCCTAGATTCCGCCGCCGAAGCTGCTTTCGGCGGCCCAATTCTTTAACCGTTTGAGCGCTGCTCTCCCCCTTCCCCTGCAACTGATCTGGCTGATCCCGGTGTACGGGTTCAGCGGGATGCTCCTGTCGTTGCCCTGGGCCACGGGGTGGATCAAACGCAATGGCCCGCGCCCGGCGGCCTACCTCAACCTTCTTGTCACGCTGCTGGCCGTCATCCACGGCAGCCTTGTGCTCCGTTCGGTCTACGAGATCGGCCCCCAGCACCTCGATCTGGCCTGGTTCCAAGCCGCTGACCTCGACCTGCGCATCGGCTTCGATCTGTCGCTGACGAACCTGGCGGCCCTGGAGCTCGTCACGACGATGAGCCTGATCTGCCAGGTCTATGCCCTGGGCTACCTGGATAAGGAATGGTCGCTGGCCCGCTTCTACGCCCTGGTGGGCTTCTTTGAAGGGGCCATGAGTGGGGTGGTGCTCAGCAGCAACCTGTTCATGAGCTATTTCCTCCTGGAGATGCTCACCCTCTCCACCTATCTGCTGGTGGGCTTTTGGTATGCCCAACCGCTCGTGGTCACGGCCGCTCGGGACGCCTTCCTCACCAAGCGCGTCGGTGATGTCCTGCTGTTGATGGGGGTTGTGGCGCTCTCGGCCTTTGCCGGCTCAATGGAGTTCACCGACCTCTACGACTGGGCCGGCGGCTTGAAAGACAGTGGCGCCCTCGGCCCCCTAGGCATCACCCTGCTTGGCCTGGGGTTGATCGCCGGTCCGATGGGCAAGTGCGCCCAGTTCCCAATGCACCTCTGGCTGGATGAAGCCATGGAGGGCCCGAACCCGGCCTCGATCCTCAGGAACTCCGTCGTGGTGACCTGCGGCGCGATCGTCCTGATGAAGCTGATGCCGATCGTCCAGCTCTCACCACTCGCAACAGACGTCTTGCTGGCGGTGGGGGCCATCAGCGCCATCGGCGGAGCCCTGGTGTCGTTGGCCCAGGTGGACCTCAAGCGCGCCTTCAGCTACTCGACCACCTCCTATTTGGGGCTGGTCTTCATCGCCATTGCGCTGCAGCGCCCTGGCATCGCACTGCTGTTGCTCTTTGCCCACGGTCTGGCAAGGGCCCTGCAGTTCATGGGGGTGGGCAGCATCATCGCCACCACCAACTGCCAGGACCTGACTGAACTTGGCGGCATTGGCACCCGCATGCCCGCGACCTCTCTGGCCTTCATCATCGGCAGCGCCGGTGTTGTGGGCCTGCTGCCCTTGGGCTCCTTCTGGTGCTACGGCCTGATGATCAACAGCCTCAAGGAGAGCGACCCAGGCTTTGCAGTGGTCTTCTTGATCACCAACCTGTTGACGGCCACCAACGCCACCCGGGTCTACCGATCCGTCTTCCTTGGCAAAGCACTGCCCAAAACCAAGCGCACCCCTGAGGTCAATTGGTTGATGGCCCTGCCCATCGTCAGCCTGAGCGTGATCGTGATGCTGCTGCCCGCAATGATGCAGCGCATTGATCCGGTTCCGGGGATCGCCTCCTTCAGCCTCAGCATCGGGCTTGCGGTCGCGGCCTCCGGTCTGATTGGTGTCTTCATTGGGGCTGTGATTCCCCTGGATCAGTTCTGGTCGCGCTCGACCACCCCTTGGGTTCGAACCCTTCAGGACCTCCTGGCCTACGACTTCTACACACCTGAGATCTACAAGCGCACGGTCGTGAGCCTGGTGGCCAACTTGGCCCAATTCACCCGCTGGTTCGACCTCAACGTGATCAAGGCCATGGCTGATGGTGTCGGCAATCTTTCGATGGCCACAGCCAACGGCCTGAAGCTCAGCGTCAGCGGAAAGACCCAGAGCTATGTGCTCACGGTGCTGCTGGCGATTGTCTTGCTGCTTGGTGTGCTGCAGCTGGGGCGGGGGGGTTAACCGATGTTGCTGAGTTCTCTGCTGTTGATCCCCTTCCTGGGGACCGCCGCCCTGCTGCTTTGGCCTGGGGAGCAACCCCTGGGGCGCCTGCGGCTGATCACGATTGGAATCCTGGTGATCCAGCTGATCGCCAGCCTGGTGATCACCATCCAGTTCGATCCCAGCGTGGCTGGGATGCAGCTCCAGGAGTTCCACCGCTGGCTGCCGGGCATTGGTCTGGATTACGCCCTCGGGATCGATGGCCTGTCCTTGCCCCTGGTGCTGATCAATGCCGCCCTGACCTTGGTCTCGGCGATCATCACCCGCGACATCGACCGAAGGCCGCGGATCTACTTCGCCATGCTGCTGTTGATCAGCGGTGCGGTGAATGGGGCCTTCATCGCCGACAACCTGCTGCTGTTCTTCCTCTTCTATGAGCTGGAACTGATTCCGCTCTGGCTCTTGATCTCCGTCTGGGGCGGAGCGAACAAGGCCTATGCCGCCACGAAATTCCTGATCTTCACAGCGATCTCAGGAATGCTGATCCTGGGCGCCTTCCTCGGCTTGGCGCTGCTGACTGGGACCGTGGATTTCAGCATCACCCCGGTCCTCTCCGATCGTCTGGCCATGGGCGGTCAGATCGTGCTCCTGGTTGCGATTTTGCTGGGCTTTGGGATCAAGATCCCGCTGGTGCCGCTGCACAACTGGCTGCCCGATGCCCACACCCAGGCGGCTACTCCGGTGTCGGTTCTCCTGGCTGGTGTGCTGTTGAAGCTCGGCACCTATGGGCTGCTGCGTTTTGGCCTGCAGCTCTTCCCAGAGGCCTGGGCTGAGCTGGCCCCTGGCCTCGCGATCTGGGCGGCCATCTCCGTGCTCTACGGCTCCCTGGCGGCCATTGCCCAGACCGACATGAAGCGGATGGTGGCCTTCAGCTCCGTCGGCCACATGGGCTACGTGCTCCTGGCTGCCGCGGCCAACACCCCCATCAGCCTGCTGGGGGCGGTGTTCCAGATGGTGGCCCACGGTCTGATCTCGGCCCTGCTCTTCCTGCTGGTGGGCATCGTCTACCGCAAGACCGGCACCCGCGACCTCAAGGTGCTCCATGGTCTGTTGAGCCCTGAAAAGGGTCTCCCCCTGACCGGGACGTTGATGATCCTGGCGGTGATGGCCAGCGCCGGCCTGCCGGGCATGGCCGGATTCATCTCGGAATTCCTGGTCTTCCGCGGCAGCATCAGCGCCTTCCCGGTCGCCACCCTGCTTTCGATGGTGGGCTCGGGACTGACGGCCGTCTACTTCCTGCTGCTGGTGAACCGCGCCTTCTTTGGCCGCCTCTCCATTACCCCCGACAGCGACGATCCCATTCGGGACGCCCGCTTGGATGTCCAACTCGCGCCGGTGGCTCCACGGGAGACCTATCCCGCCCTTGCCCTGGCCGCAGCGATCATTGGCCTGGGCCTCTTACCGTTTGGCCTCAGCTATCTGAGCGAAACCTCGCTCACCGCCTTGGCCCTGCAATCGATGGGAGTGAGCTGAGATGCCTGTCATTCCTGCTGAGCTGGTTCACAGCAACCCCGGCCTCGACGCCGAGCAGATCATCGCCAAACTCCTCGATGGTGAGACCCTGCTGAGCGACACCTCCGATCACCTCATTGAGGTGGTGGATGTGCTCGAGAGCTATGGCGAGGTGCTCGATGCCTACAGCAAAAACCTGATCTACCAAGGGGAACATCAGTTCCTCAACCCATTTCCGATCTTTAAGTACCTCGACGGGGACCTCAGCCCCGCCAAGATCTGGCGCCATCTCAACCACGACCGCATCAACTTCGAGTACGCCGAGTACTGCATGAAGGGCATGCTCTGGCATGCCACCGGCGGGATGGATGCCTACTTCGACAGTGAGGCCTTTATCGAGAACTGCAAGGCGATCATTGCCGCCAAGCGCCGGCGTGATCCGCTGCTGGCGATCCTGCATCCCCTGTTCCCAGACTTCCTCAGCGAACTGATTCGCAACGCCGCCACCACCCATGCCCTGGGGCAGTTCTGGCGGGTGATGAGCGATTTGTTCATCGACCTGGCCAAGGCGGAACGCTCCGGTGCTGTGCGCTCGATCCCGGATGTGGTCGACTTCATCAAGCAGGGGCTCGTGGCCGCCGCCGGCAACCCGATCGAATACGGCGTGATGATCGGCGGCCAACGGTTCTGGATCCTGCCGCCGGAAGCCAAGCTCACCTTCCTGGTGGATGTGGCCGTTCCCTACGTCGAGGCGGTCTTCCTGCGGGGGATGCCCTTCTTGGGAACCGTCAGCTACAACGCCCAGGCCCAGCAAATCTCACCGGACCAGGCCACCTTCACCTACGGCGCCCTCTACGCCGACCCGCTGCCCACGATGGGTGCGGGCGTGCCCCCCAGCCTGCTGATGCAGGACATGTACCGCCATCTTCCGGAGCGATTGCACCAGTGGTATCTGGTGCGCACCCGCGGAGAAGGGGACGTGCGCGAAAAGATCTGCCGCAGCTTCCAGAAGTCGATGTTCTGCGTGACCAACGCCGCCATCAGCGGCACCATGCCCCACGCCTTGGACACGACCAACCCGGAGGAACAGGAGGCCAATCGCGCCTATGCCGCCTCCTGGGCCGCTCGCCTGGTGATTGGCCGCACCGATTGCCTCGCGGCGTAGGGTCAACCCATGGATCAACTCTGGAATCCCCGGCCCAAGCCCGATCGCGTTGAGTGGCTGGAGCGCCGGATTGAATTCGAGGACTACGCCGGGAACCGGGCGTTTTTGGATCGCCTCAACGATTTCTGCGAGCAGGAAGGGCGCTACCCGGACATCAGTTTTGGGCGTACATACGTGAACATCACCCTCCGGCCCGAGGAGGAGGGGGCGAGCATCGGCGAGGCTGACCACGCGTTTGCCGCTGCCATCGATGGCCTCGTCTGAGCAGCCCGACAACACGCCCGTCGATCTTCAGGCCGCCTATGAGGGGGCCGAGGTCCAAGAGGTTCTCGATCAGCTGGACCAGGAGTTGATTGGACTCCAGCCGGTCAAGACCCGGATCCGTGAAATCGCCGCCCTGCTGGTCGTCGACAGGGCCCGCAAGCAGGTGGGACTCTCCACCACGGCCCCCAGCCTGCACATGTCCTTCACCGGTCGGCCAGGAACGGGAAAGACGACCGTGGCCGAGCGGATGTCCCAAATCCTGCACAAGCTCGGCTACGTGCGCAAAGGTCACGTGGTCACCGCCACCCGGGATGATCTGGTGGGGCAATACATCGGCCACACCGCTCCCAAGACCCGGGAGATGCTCAAGAAGGCGATGGGTGGGGTGCTGTTTATTGATGAGGCCTACTACCTCTATCGCCCTGAGAATGAGCGCGACTACGGAGCCGAGGCGATTGAGATCCTGCTCCAGGTCATGGAGAACAACCGTGATGACCTGGTGGTGATCTTTGCCGGTTACAAGGAGCGGATGGATGTTTTTTACCAAAGCAATCCTGGTCTCTCCTCTCGAGTCGCCAACCACATTGACTTTCCGGATTACAGCGCCAGCGAACTGCTTGCCATTGCGCGGCTGATCCTGGCGGAGGAGAACTACCGCTTCAGCGAGGAGGCCCTGGCGGCCTTCGAGGATTACATCGATCGGCGCATGCAACTGCCGTTCTTTGCCAATGCCCGCTCGATTCGCAATGCGATCGATCGCTCGCGGATGCGCCAAGCCAACCGCCTGTTCAATGTGATGAACAGCAGTCAGCTCACAAAGCTGGATCTGATGACGATTGAAGCGGAGGACATCACCGCCAGCCGCGTCTTCTCCGGGGAGGTCGAAGGCCTTGACCCCAGTGAACCGATCACCGGCTAATCCCTAGCGGGTCCGGCGGCGGGAGTCGATCTGGAGAAGGTCGCGGACCTGTTGAATCTGACGGCCCAACTGGGGGTCAGCCTCCAGCTTCTTCTCGGTTTGATCCACGGCGTACATCACGGTGGAGTGATCCTTGCCGCCAAAGGCATCGCCAATGCGGGGCAGGGACAAATTGGTGCCCTGGCGCATCAGGTACATGCCCACCTGCCGGGCCTGGCTCACGGCCCGCTTACGGCTGGCGCTCTTCATCTCATCGACGCCCACACCGAAGACCTCGGCCACCTTGTTCAAGACTTGATCCGGGGTGACCTCCACCTCAACACCGGCCGGTTCGAGCATCGGTGCCACCGATTCCACAGTCATCGGCAGACCGGTGATCGAAGCAAAGGCAACGGCTCGGGTCAGGGCACCCTCGAGCTCGCGAATGTTTGAGGTGAAGCGACCCGCGAGGTATTGGATCAGGTCCCGGGGCAGGCTGACCCGCTCGTGCTCCGCCTTCTTGTGCAGGATCGCCATCCGCGTTTCCAAATCAGGCGTTTGGATATCCGCGATCAGGCCCATCGAGAAGCGTGAGATCAAACGCTCCTGCAGGCGGGGAATCTGGCTTGGGGGACGATCGCTGGCAATCACGATCTGGCGCCCGGCCTCATGCAGGGCGTTGAAGGTGTGGAAGAACTCCTCCTGGGTGTACTCCTTGCCCTCGATGAACTGGATGTCATCCACCAGGATCAAATCGGCAGCCCGATAGCGATCCCGAAATTTCTGCATGCCGTCCTTGCGGATGGCCTGGATCAGATCGTTCGTGAAGGTCTCCGTGCTGACGTAGGCGACCCGGGCCTCCGGATCAATCTCCAGGCGGTAGTGGCCAATGGCCTGCATCAGGTGGGTTTTACCCAGACCCACCCCGCCGCAGATGAACAGCGGGTTGAACTCACGGCCGGGGGCCTCAGCGACGGCCAACGCCGCGGCATGGGCCATTCGACTGTTGGGCCCGACCACGAAGCGGTTGAAGACGTAGCGGGGATTCAGGCCCGGGGCCAACTTGCGCGGGGCCTCACCCGTGGCCGTGCGCTGCTGGGGGGCAGCGGAGCCTGGGGCCACCTCGACCCCGGCGGTCGTGGGGGGCTGACCGTTCAGGGTGATGCCCTGGGCGGACTCACCACCGGCCTCGACGCTGACCGCGATCGGGCGACCGGCGATCTCGCTGGCCACCGCGGCAATGGTGCTCAGGTAGTTCTTGCGCAGCCAGCCGCAAGCAAAGGTATTGGGGGCCAGCAGCTGCAGCTCGTTGCCCTGCAGGTCGACACACGTGGCCGGACGAATCCAGGTCTCAAACGTGGGTTTGGAGAGATTGCCTTGGAGTGCTTCTTGAACCTGACGCCACAGCGTTTCTCCCTGCTGCACCGTCACGTCATCCCCTGGGGTCCATGAATATAGGGGTGGTCTGAGGCGGGAGTGTCTCCGATGATGCGCCTGAACACCTGCCCCACATCTCTGCTCCGCATGACCCGTTTGATGCATGGCGTTCGCCCCCAGCTCGCCTTGGGTTGCTTGCTGCTGAGTGTGGGCCTGAGCGGCTGCGGGACCGGCGGTTTGCGGCTACCGCTCTGGAACGGCAGCAGGGGCGGAGACGGCGCTCAGGTCAGCGATGCGCCCGCCGCCGCCCCCCTGCCGGGGGGCAAAAGTTTTGTGGTCAACGCGGTCGACAAGGTCGGACCGGCAGTGGTGCGAATCGACACGGTGCGGCGGGTGGTCAACCCGATGGGCGGACTGTTTGGCAGTGGTCCCTCGGTGCAGCAACAGCAGGGGCAGGGCTCGGGCTTCATCACCCGATCCGACGGGGTGATCCTGACCAATGCCCACGTGGTCGAGGGCACCAATGAAGTGGGCGTCACCCTGCCGGATGGCCGCAATTTCAAGGGCAAGGTGCTGGGCTCTGACCCGGTCACCGATGTCGCTGTGGTGAAGGTGGCGGCAGCCAACCTGCCCGTGGCACCCCTGGGTAATTCCAAAGGCGTGCGGCCCGGCGAATGGGCGATCGCGATCGGCAACCCCCTGGGTCTCGATAACACCGTCACCTTGGGAATCATCAGCGCGGTGCAGCGCACCAATGCCCTCGGGGAGGGGCAACGGGTGCCCTACATCCAGACCGACGCGGCCGTGAACCCGGGCAACAGCGGCGGTCCCCTGATCAATGACCGCGGTCAGGTGATTGGGATTAACACCGCCATCCGACAGGCCCCTGGCGCGGGTCTGAGCTTTGCCATCCCGATCAACCTCGGGCGCCAAATTGCCGCACAAATTCTCGATCGCGGCCAGGCCTCCCACCCCTACATCGGTGTACGGCTCCAGGCCCTGACCCCCCAACTCGCCAGGGAGGTCAATGCCACCGATGCCGAGTGCCGGCTGCCGGAGACCAAAGGCGTCGTGGTGGTGGAGGTCATCCCCGGCAGTCCAGCCGCCAAGGGAGGCATGCGCGCCTGTGACCTGATTGAGCAGGTCGGCGGCAAGCCCGTGAAGAACCCCTCCGAAGTGCAGGTCGCGGTGGACCAGGGACGCGTCGGCCAGAACCTGGCGATCGTGATCCAGCGCAAGGAGCGGACGCTCACCCTCCAGATCAAGCCCGCTGAACTCCCCCGCGGGAAGTAGGCGCGGCCTTGGCTGCCCCTCTGACCCTGGTGGTCATGGCCCGCTGGCCGGCCCCCGGACGCTGCAAAACCAGGCTGGCCCGCCACACGGGTCGACTGGCGGCGGCCCAGATCCAACGCCAGCTGACGCAGCACAGCCTTGAGGTCAGCGGCCGCTGGAGCCAACGGCACCAGCACAAGCTGCTGATGGCCGTCGACGGTCTGGGGCCCCGCGGGTTGCGCCGCTGGCAGGGGCAGCTGCAGGCGCTCGCTCCAGGGGTTCAGCTCGGGCCACAGGGGGGAGGCAACTTGGGCTGCCGCATGCAGCGGCAGTTGCAGCGGGCCTTCCAGGCGGGGGCTGAGCGGGTGATCGTGATTGGAACGGATCTGCCCGCCCTGGAAACCAGTGATCTCGACGCCGCAGCCGAGGCACTCCTGAGGGCACCGCTGGTCCTTGGGCCCGCCCGAGATGGCGGCTACTGGTTGATTGGCCTGAACCGCTCCGGCTTCCGCCGCGCCGGATCCCGGCTGATGAGTGGCATCCCCTGGGGCAGCGATCAGGTGCTGCAGCGAAGCCTGGCTGCCGCCGCGGCGCGCCAGCTCCAGGCGGTCCTGCTCCGACAGCAGAACGACCTCGATGAACCGAGCGATCTGGAGGACTGGCTGCGCTGCCAGCTGCCGCCGGCATGAAGCGACCGTCCCTGGCGGTCGTCATTCCCGCGCGGCAGGAAGCGCAGCGCCTACCGCTGTTGCTCGCCGATCTGCAGCAGGCCCCACTCGGGCTAGAGACAGAGCTGATCGTGGTGGACTCCAGCGCCGATCCAGGGACCGCCGACGTGGCCCAGCTCGCCGGCGCCCAGGTGATCCGCTGCGCCGCCAACCGTGGACTGCAACTCCAGGTCGGCATTGCCGCTGCAACGTCTCCTTGGTTGTTGCTGTTGCATGCCGACTGCAGGCTTCCGGCCCGTTGGGGGGCGTCGGTGGAACACGCCATGGGGCAAGCACCAGCCGCTTGGTACTTCGACTTCCAGGTCGCCGCGGCCGGTCTGCCGCTGCGGCTGCTGGAGCTGGCCGTTCAGCTGCGCTGCATGATCCGGGCCCTGCCCTACGGCGACCAAGGGCTGCTGCTGCCGCGGGCCCTGCTGGAGCAGGCCGGGGGCATGCGGCCCCTGCCGCTGATGGAAGACCTAGATCTGGTCCAACGGCTTCAACCCCTAGCCCCCCTGCGCCGACTCGGCCAACCACTGGCGGTCGATGGCCGCCGCTGGAGACGCGATGGGGTGCTGCGCACGGCAGAACGCAACGCGGCCCTGCGCCGGGCCTGGCGCCGGGGCGCCACGGCCCAGGAGCTCGCCCAGCGCTACTACCGCAGCCCCTAGGGGGCGTACCAGAAGGCGCAGCGGCGATTTTGCGGTTCCAGCTCCCAACCCTGGGCGCCATAGAACTCGATCACGCCGGGATCGGCGAACAGGCTGATGCGCTCCACCTGCATCCGCTGCAGGCGCTCGATCACGTACTGCATCAGCTGTTTGCCCAGGCCCAGACCTTGGTAATGGGGGTGGACGGCCACATCCCAGACGGTGGCCTCGATCACCCCGTCACCGGTGCAGCGGGCAAAGCCCACCAGGCGCGGCAGGCGGGCGTCATGGCGCCAAAGGGCCACCACCAGGAGGCTGTTCTCCATGGCAATGCGCACCCGCCTCATCGGACGGCGGCTCCAACCCACCGCATCGGTGAGTTGCTCGAGCTCATAGAGATCAATTTCCCGCTCCTGGCTCAAGACCAGAGAAGTCGGGGCGTTTGGGGTCGCGCAGACGCGATGGTCCCGGCCGTAGAGCTCCTCCAGTTCAGTGGCGCTGGAACCAATCAGAACGGAGCTCCCTGCGGGGTTCGGTTGATCCTGACCTACCAGGTCACCCCCTTGATGCAGGCTGGGTCCGTTTCTTGCATTGGGATCCCTGGGCGCAGCACCTCTGCTGGTTGGCGTGCATGGTTGGCTGCTCTCCGGGCGGCTGTGGGATCCGCTGCGCACGGCCCTGGAGCCCAGGTGGGACTGCTGGACCCCTGATCTCCCGGGCTTTGGCCAACGCCCGAGGCCCCAAGGCCTGCGGACCAACTTGGTCAGCTATGGCCGCTGGCTGGCGGAGGCGGCCCAGGAGCAAGCCGCCGGCCGGCCGATCGTGCTGATCGGCCACTCCCTGGGGGGAAGCCTGGTGCTCCATGCCGCCCCCCATCTGGGGGAGCAACTGCGGGGCATCATCCAGGTCGCCTCCGGAGGCGGGGTCTATCAGCCGCGGCCCTTTCGGATGGTGCGCAACGGCGGAGCCACCTTTCTGCGCTGGCGGCCGAGTTGGCTCGCCCAGGTGGCTGGCACTGAGGCCATTCGCAGC
>NZ_ADXM01000048.1:0-56387 GCF_000179255.1 Synechococcus sp. CB0205 | reverse complement strand
CCCTTCTCGCAGCCTCCCTGCTGCTGGGGCCCGCCCACGCCAACCCCTGGCAACAGGCCCGTTTCCCCGTCCCCCAGTTCAGCGGCTACACCAGCCATTACGGGCTCCGGACCGGCGCATCTGGGGGGTCCAGCCTCCACCGGGGCCTGGACATCGCCGCTCCCCTGGGCTCCCCGGTGCTCAGCTGGTGGGGCGGGCGGGTGGAGCGGCTGATCAACGACGGGAGCTGCGGCATCGGTGTGGCGATCCGCTCCGGCCCCTACGAGCACCTCTACTGCCACCTGCAGGGAACGATCGAACAGGACACCCTGCGCAGCGGAGGCGCGAGCCTGCGCCAGGGCTCCTGGCTAAGGACGGGGGAACCCCTGGGCGCCATCGGGGTGAGCGGCCGCAGCAGCGGACCTCACCTGCATTGGGGCGTCAAGCTGAACGAGCGTTGGCTGGACCCGGTGCTGCTGCTGCGAGCAATGGCTGACGCCAGGCGCGTGGAAACGCCCATTTCTCAGGCCAGACCTTAGGGTGACTGGATCTGAAAACGCTGTCCGCCGCCGCCGTGACCGTGACGTCCGTTTCACAAGCGGCCACCGCCGCTGATCACTCCACCCCGACCCGGGTGAGTGGCGGTTACGCCCTCATGGATGCCCTCCGTCGCCATGGCGTGGAGACCATCTTTGGCTATCCCGGCGGCGCGATCCTTCCCATCTACGACGAGCTGCACAAGGCCGAGTCCAGGGGGTGGCTGAAGCACGTGCTCGTGCGCCACGAACAGGGCGGCACCCACGCAGCCGACGCCTACGCCCGCGCGACTGGCAAGGTCGGAGTCTGTTTTGGCACCTCCGGTCCAGGGGCCACCAACCTGGTGACGGGCATCGCCACCGCCCACATGGACTCCGTGCCCATGGTGGTCATCACCGGCCAAGTCCCCCGGGCGGCCATCGGGACGGACGCCTTCCAGGAGACGGACATCTTTGGCATCACCCTGCCGATCGTGAAGCACTCCTGGGTGGTGCGCGATCCCCGGGACATTGCCCGCATCGTCTCGGAGGCCTTCTTGATTGCCTCCAGCGGCCGACCCGGTCCCGTTCTGATCGACGTGCCCAAGGACGTCGGAGTCGAAGAGTTCGACTACATCCCCGTTGAACCCGGCGCGGCCGTCCCCCCTGGTTTCAAACTCCCCCCCGCGCCAGCCCCCAGCGCCATCTCCGCTGCGCTGGAGCTCATCCGCAATGCCCGCCGTCCCCTCCTCTATGTCGGTGGTGGGGCGATCAGCAGCGGCGCCCACGCCGAAATCCATGCCCTGGCGGAGCGCTTCCGGCTTCCGGTGACCACCACCTTGATGGGGAAGGGTGCCTTTGATGAGCTCCACCCCCTCTCGGTGGGGATGCTCGGCATGCACGGGACCGCCTACGCCAACTTCGCGGTGACCGATTGCGACCTGCTGATCGCCGCCGGCGCCCGTTTTGACGACCGCGTCACCGGCCGCCTCGATGGCTTCGCCCCCCGGGCCCAGGTCATCCACATCGATATTGATGCGGCAGAGATGGGCAAAACCCGTCTGCCGGATGTGGCCGTCGTCGCCGACGTCAAGCAAGCGGTCGAGGCCCTGCTGGCCGCCTCCAGCCAGGAGGACTCCCGCGGCCGCACCGAAGCCTGGCTCGAGCGCATCGCCCAGTGGAAACAGCACTACCCCTTGGTGGTTCCAGCACCCGAGGGAGACATCGCGCCCCAGGAGGTGGTGTCGATGCTGCAGGAGCTCTCCCCCAAAGCCTTCTTCACCACTGACGTGGGTCAGCACCAGATGTGGGCTGCGCAGTTCCTGCACACCCTCCCCCGCCGTTGGATCAGCTCCGCGGGCCTCGGGACCATGGGTTTCGGCATGCCGGCGGCCATGGGCGTTCAGTGCGCCTTCCCCGAAGAACCGGTGATCTGCGTGGCCGGCGACGCGAGCATCCTGATGAACATCCAGGAGCTCGGCACCCTCAGCCAGTACCACCTCCCCGTGAAGGTGGTGGTGCTCAACAACGGCTGGCAGGGGATGGTGCGCCAGTGGCAGGAGAGCTTCTACGGCGAGCGCTACAGCGCCTCAGAGATGACCGGCGGCATGCCGAACTTCCCCGCTGTAGCGGAAGCCTTTGGCGTCAAAGGAGTTCAGATCCAGGGACGGGAGGAACTGCGCTCCAAACTTGCCGAAGCCCTGGCCCACCCCGGTCCGGCCTTCATTGAGGTGAAGGTGCGCCGCAACGAGAACTGCTATCCGATGGTGCCCCCCGGTGCCAGCAACGCCCAGATGGTGGGCCTCCCCTCCCATCCGGAACTGGCGATCGACACCAATCGCGAGTGCCACAGCTGCCACCACAGCACCTCCAGCTCCAGCCTGTACTGCCCCAACTGCGGCGCCAAGCTGTGAGGCTGGGGCTGATCCGCCGCTGGCTCTGTGCTGCAGCGGCTGCATGCCTGCTGCTCTGGCCGGGACAGGTCTTGGCGGCCGAGGTGCTGCAGGTGCGGAGCGGCACTCTGCTGCAGATCGGTGACCGCAACCGCACCTACAGCGTGCAACTGGCCTGCGTCGTGGTGGACCCAGACGATGACGCTGCCGCCGTGGACTGGATTCGTAAGCAACTGCCCCGGCGCAGCAAGGTGAACCTGCGCCCGACCGGCAGTGCCGATGGGGTCCTCATCGCCCGCATCAATCACCTCGATGGGCAAGCCAACCACGACCTGGGCGCGGAGCTGATTGCATCGGGCCTAGCGTCCTCCTCAGGATCCTGCTAACGGCCGTTGAGCATCAATCGGGCAGCCAAGGGCATTGTGCTGGTGCCCACACTCCTGTTGGGAAGTGCCTTCATCGCCACCGCGGTCTGGGGACCAGCGGCAGCCGCTGACAACAAGTCCCTCGCCCTGGGGGTCGGAGGAGTCTTGATCGCAGCGGGTTTGCTAGCCCAGCTGATGCCGGAGCCAGCTCCCGAGGCCAGGTCCGAAGACGAATCCTGAGCTTTACTTCGCCGGCTTGGTCTGCGGGGTGGATTGAGCTTTAGTGCGGCCCTCTTCCACCAGGCGGAAGTACTCCTTGGTCGGGAAGATCACAAAGCTGTCCTCCTTGGCTTTGCTGATCTGAGAGAGCACCGCGGTGAGGTCAGCAACCCTGGGCTTCAGCTTGCTGCGCTCAGCCTCAGGCACGTTGGAAAGGGCCTTCTGCAACTCGTCGTAGCTCAGGAAGAACACGCCCCGAGGGCCATCAGGGGTGTTGAGGGTTAGGAAGGGCTGGGTGAAGAACACCGCCACGTTCAGGCCTTTTTTGATCTCCTCGTCGCTCAGACCTTCTTTCTTCAGCAGGGTGTAGGCCTGCTTGATGTCGGCGTCGTTCATCACCACCGGGGCCACCAGTGGCTTGCTCTTGTCCTTCAGTTGCTTATTGAGCTCCACCACCTTCTCGTTCATCACATTGAGTGGAACGGGGGTGACGGTGGCCTTGAGGCTCGGGTTCGACTTCAGCAGCGCCTTGAGCTCGGTATTCGCCCGATCACTCTCGAGATAGAGGGGCAGGACCAACGCCTCGTCCCGGGGGATCGGCAGGGGAATGCCATTGGCATCGGTGATCACGAAGACCGGAATCACCTGCAGTTTCTTGATCGCCTCGGCTTCAGGGATCGCCAAGGCGGGAGCCGCAGCCATGGCGCCCAGGACGGCGACGGGGGCCAGCAATGAGGCCGCTTGACGGCCCATCGGCTTCAACCAAGCGGGAAAGCGCGAGAGCATGCGACCGATCAAGAAAGGTCAACCCTAGTCAGAACCCAGGAAAGACCCCCAGGGCGTAGGGCTCTCCTGGGACTGGATCAATCAGCCGGGCGGCTGAGGCCACAGCCTGCTGGGCCTCCTCCAAGTTCCCCTTTTGCCAGAGCCAGCGGTTCAGCCAGCCGCTGAAGGCCACATCCCCGCCGGTCGTGCTCGCCAGCACCGTGCGCGGAGAGAAGCGCTCCAACAGCTCAGGCAAAACGGTCTGGCCGCGGACAAAGGCGCCAGCGACCGGCAAGCCCAAATCGACCACGGGCGTGATCACCGCATCGAGTACTTCCGGGGCGAGGTCAGCGGGCAGGTAGCCATGGGGCTCGAGGTAAAGGCTCCCCTGGTGATGGCGCAGCAGGTAGCCGTTCTCAACCTGGGGCACCGGTGCGCCTGCTGTGGCTTCAATCCGAAGCTCGCCAAAGGCCGTGGTTTCACCGGGGCGCAGGCCCGTGACCTGCTCAAAGCCCATCTGCTGCACCTTCTTGGCCGCCGTCAAGGACCCCACCACGGGCAGAGAACGGGGCAGCAGCGCCAGGGTCTCGGGATGGGCGTGGTCATCCAGTCCCTGGGTGAGCAGCAGCAAATCGAGATCGGCAGGAAGCGCAAAGGAGCGGGACAACTGCCCCTGGAAAAACCAGGGCCCGGGGGGAAAGACCAACGGACCGCGGAACCAGGGGTCCACCAGCACCCGCAGTCCCGACCAGTCCAGTAACCAGCCGTTTGCCCCGAAATAGGTCGCTTCCACCGCTTCAACGCAACTGGCGGCGAGGCTAGGCAGCGCGGTGCTGGAATACAGGAACGAGGCTCAGGACAAGTGGTGCTGCGACTGAGCGAGTTGAAGCTGCCGCTGGATCACGAGGAAGCGGACCTCGCTCCAGCCATCTGCAAACGCCTCAAGCTCGATCCAGAGGCCCTGCTCGCGCATCGGGTCATCAAAGAGAGCATCGACGCCAGGCGGAAATCCGCCATCCAGATCGCCTACAGCCTGGAGCTGGAACTGCCGCCGCAGCTCGAGCTGCAACTGCTGAAACGCTTCAAGCGCGATCCCCACCTGCAACCCGCAAGCGACACCCACTACCAACCCGTGGCGCAGGCCAGCCCCGGGGATCCCCTGCCTCAGCGGCCAGTGGTTGTGGGCGCCGGACCCTGCGGCTACTTCTGTGCCCTGATCCTGGCGGAGATGGGGCTGAGACCCCTGCTGCTCGAGCGCGGCAAACCCGTGAAGGAGCGCACGGCGGACACGTTTGGCTTCTGGAAAGGCAGTGCGCCGTTCAACCCCGAATCCAACGCGCAATTTGGGGAAGGGGGTGCGGGCACCTTCTCCGATGGGAAGCTCTACAGCCAGGTGCGGGACCCGAAACACCTCGGGCGCAAGGTCCTGGAGGAACTGGTCGCAGCGGGGGCCAATCCAGAGATCCTGGTCAAGCACCACCCCCACATCGGCACCTTCAAGTTGGCCACGGTGGTTCGCGGTCTGCGCAGCAAGATCACGGCCCTCGGCGGAGAGATTCGCTTCGAAAGCCGTGTGAGCCAGCTCTGCGTTGAGCAGATCGATGGGGAGCGGCGCCTCAGCGGCGTTGCCCTAGCCAGCGGAGAGATCATCCCGGCGCAGCAGGTGGTCCTCGCGGTCGGCCACAGCGCGCGCGACACCTTCGCGATGCTTCAGGAGGAGGGCGTGACACTGGAGCGCAAACCGTTCTCGGTGGGCTTTCGCATCGAGCACCCGCAACCCCTGATCGATGCCGCCCGTTGGGGAAACTGCGCCGGCCATCCCCGCCTGGGGGCTGCGGAGTACAAGCTCGTCAAACACGTCAGCAACGGGCGCTGCGTCTACAGCTTCTGCATGTGCCCCGGTGGCCTGGTGGTGGGGGCCACCTCAGAGGTGGGACGGGTCGTCACCAACGGGATGAGTCAGCACTCACGCAATGAGCGCAACGCCAACAGCGGCATCGTCGTGAACATTGAGACAGGCGACGTCGAAAGCTATGGCGCCTACCCCGGCGACCCCCTTGCGGGGATTGCCTTCCAGCGGCACTGGGAGGCCAAAGCCTTTGAACTCGGTGGCAAGAGCTATGCCGCTCCCGGTCAGCGGCTCAAGGACTTCCTGGCCGGCGGCAGCCAGGCACCCGCCGATCTGGGGACGGTCAAGCCCTCCTACAGCCCCGGTGTGGTCCCGGCAGACCTGGGACAGGCCTTACCGGCCTTTGTGATCGAAGCCCTGCGGGAGGCCCTGCCGCAGTTCGAGCAGTCCATTCCGGGCTACGCCATGGACGATGCGCTGCTGACTGGCGTTGAAACCCGCACTTCATCCCCCGTGCGCATTCCCAGAACAAAAACCCTGGAGAGCGTCAACACCCCAGGGCTTTATCCGGCGGGAGAGGGGGCCGGCTTCGCCGGCGGAATCCTCTCCGCTGCGATGGATGGCATCCGCGTCGCGGAAGCCGTCGGCCTCACTCTTCTTCGTCAGGAGCGCCCAGGGGCACCAGACGGATCTGCTTGCGACCCAGCTTGATTTCGAACTCATCGCCGGGCTTGAGGTCCAGCAGGGCGGTGTAGGCCTTGCCCACCATCAGGTTGCCGTTGAACTGAACCTTGGTGGTGAAGCTCAGCTTGCGGCCGCCTTTACCAACCTTGGCGCTCGAGCCGCCAAAATCAACGCCCTTGGCATTCAACAGCGCTTCGTAGAAGGCCGTGAAATTCAGCCGCTCGCTGCCGTCTTTCTTGTTGGAGACATATCCGCATGCACGAACTACGTCGGATTTGCTCACGTCGCCCATTTCTTTGACCTTGGCGAGTAGATCAGCTCCAGTGAGCATGAGATTGATAGTTATGCAACTTCTGCATCATCACACCCGACGGTCAATTCAGCAAGGCTGACTTTTTTTCAAAGAGCCGGGATTACCCAGGAGTTTTTTTTCAATCAATGCCCCCCACGCTGGTCTGGTATCGCCGCGATTTGCGCACGCAGGATCACGCACCGCTGGCGAAGGCGTGCTCAAGAGGGCCCGTGATTCCAGTGTTTGTGCTGGATGACGCGTTGTTGTTTCATCCTGAGACTGCCGTCGCTCGTATTGAGTTTTTACTGCACTCTTTGCAGGCCCTCGATGCCCGATTGCGGTGGCTTGGGGGGCGATTACTTGTGCAGCGCGGCCAACCCGAAGTGGTCCTCGCCCGTCTCGCCAAGGACAGCGGCGCGCGCCATGTCCTCGCCCATACCGACAGTGAGCGCCTGGTCGGCCGGGTCCGTGATGCGCGCGTCAACCGCCACCTGCAGCAGCAAGGCATCGAGCTGGAGTGGATCGAACCAGCCGGTGCCAGCGGCAAGCTTCAGCCCTACAGCGACTGGAACCGCCAGTGGCATGGCGCCATGGCCGCGCCGCTCGTGCCGGAACCTCAGCGGGTCGTAGTACCTGAGCAGTGCCCGGATGCACCGGTCCCCAGCCTCAAGGACCTGGGGCTGATCAGCGATGGCAAACCGATTCCCAAAGCGGGTACTGATGCCGCCCTAGGGCGGTTGGATCGGTTTCTCGAGGGCTCCGATTCACGCACCTACTACTGGGAGCTGAGCTACCCCTCCGCCAAGGTCACCTCAGGCCTCAGCCCCTACCTGAAGTTCGGCGTGGTCAGCCCCAGGCAGTGCTTGCAACGACTCACCGCAGCGGGCCTACGGGCCAAGGAAAACGCCGATCGCAGCCGCCTGCGCAGCATCCAACAACTGTTCAGCCGCCTGCGCTGGGGCTGCTCCATTCACCAGCGCTTCCGCTACCTGCCCCAGCTGGAGCTGCGCTCCCTCTGGAGCGCCTTCGACCAAGAAAGCGCGCTCTCCGCCCAACAGATTGAGCTCTATGAAGCCTGGAAAGAGGGCCGCACGGGTTTTCCGATCGTCGATGCGGCGGCCAACTGCCTGCGGGGGGGCGGTGGCTGGCTGGAGCTGAACTTCCGCAGCCGAGCGATCTACGCCAGCTTTCTGAGCAACCTCTGCGGGATTGACTGGCGCTACGGAGCCCTGCATTTCATGCGGCACCTGATCGATGGGGACTGCCCGATCGATCACTACCAATGGGCCATGCAGGCCGGGGCGACCTATCGGGGCCGAAAAGCCTGGACGCCGATCTATCACCCCGGCCAGGTGGCCGTGAACCGCTGCGACCCCCATGGCCTCTTCATCCGGCGCTGGTTGCCGCAACTCGAGCGCCTCACCAATGACCAGCTCGGAGAGCCCCCCGCCTTCGCGGACTACCCCGCCCCAGTGCTCAACTACGAGGAAGCGCGGCAGGCGCGGATGGAGGCGTTGAGCAACACACGCCACGGCATCGGAGACATTCCCTCCGCCTTGGCGCGGTTGCCCGCTGACCTGACGCCCTTTGGCAGTGATCAAATCGCCGGCAGCCAGGTGCTCTGGGCCCAACCCCGGGCACCGGAGCTCTTCCCCGCGGCGGTGGACCTCGATCGACTGGACCAGGAGGGATGGCTGGCCCTGCTCAGCTGGTTCAGCCTCAGGCGCTCGGCCGAAACCGGTGAAGCCGGAGAGGGCCCCGCGCAGAGACGCAAACCCAAGCGCAGCCAAACCGACAAAGGCCAGCTCAGCCTGGAGTTCAACTAGGCAACTGTTGGGAGACGATGCCGCTCCACTGCACCGCCTTGACCTGGTCGCGGCGCCAGGAGTGAAACAGCAGCGGCTCTGATGCCGTGCACAGGGGGCAGACACTGATCTGCTCTGGGGGAACACCAAAGCGCTCGAGCAGCAAACGGGTGGCGAGTCGCAGATCGAGGCGCTGCCGCAGCGGCTCTGGATCGGCGAGCAGAGCACCGCACTCCTCCATCGTCGCCAGGGCCCCCTCGAGCGTGAGGGACGCATCCACCTGCAGCAACTGCTCAGCGATCGCTTCCGGCACGGACGGTTCCACCTGGTACTGGGGGCCGCTGATGGCTGGCCCCAACGCAATCAGCAGGTCACGGCGGCGGCAGCCGCGCTGCTCCAGCTGCCGGATCGCCTCTTGAACGATGCCCCCAGCCACACCACGCCAGCCGGCATGGCAGGCCGCCACCTGTCCGGATTCCGGATCCGCCAGCAGCACTGGAGTGCAATCGGCGCCGCAGACCCAGAGACTCTGACCACCGGCATCGCACACCAAGCCATCGGCCTGGGGCCAGGGCTCCGCGACGGCCTCACTCGCCGGCAACACCAACGCGCTGTGGACCTGCTGGGGACGGTGGACGCTGATGCCCGCGCTGACATAACCGGCCAACACATCAGGGCCTCGGCCATGCCACTGGCGGGTGAAGAAGCCATGTTCAAAGGCCTCCAGCAGATTCGACTGGAGGTAATAGCCCCCGTAGCAACCGATCCAGGTCCAGCCCTCTAGGGCGTTAAACCCTGCATCTGGGCGGTCAAAGGGGGCCTCAACGGCCTCAGCCATACAACCGTCTAGGCATCGGGGAGGTCCCGCAGGATCCAAAAACCATCAAAACCGGGTTGATCCGGGCTGGATTGAATCGCCAGGAATTGCACACCACCGACTTGACCGCGGGCGGCCAGGAATGCCGCGGCCGCAGCCTCAGCTTCGTCTGACTCCAACTGTCCCAGCAACCATCGGTCTTCTTGGCCCGCCTCCAGCACCAGTTGCTGACCGCAGACCTCGAGGCGCACCGGCTCCAATCCCGACACCCAGCCAGCGATCGCCAAGGAGCGGCTCGCGCTGAACAGGCGCAGACCGCTCACCATCAGCTCGTCATCGAGCGACTCCGGCAAGGGAACCAGACCAGCAAAGCTGGTGTCCCAGGTCATCGCCTCCCGCAGGGCACCGATTGGCAGGGAGGCCCAAGACCAGCTGTCGCCGCGGGCCGCCTCAGGCAGCGGAACTGCCACGGGCTGGATCGGCTGGGGCGGCGGAGCCAGGGGGCCCGCCATGTAGCCCTCCTCCTCGGGATAAACCGTGGCTTCACGTTCCTGGAGCCACTCGACCAGGGCATAGCAGCGGCGGCTCGGCACCAACTCAAGCCCCAGCTGCTCGGAGGCCCGCTGCACCATCGTGCGCATCGAGGAACGCCAGCAGCGGATCTTGCGTGGGGGATCAAACCCCTCAGAGTCCGCCTGCTCCAAGGCCTGCTCCAACGCGGACTTCAGCCACTGGGAGTTGACGCTGGAGGCGGGGCACTTCAGGACCCACTGGAAGGCGCGACCGGGATTCTCCGCATTGGGGGAACTGCAAATCAGCAGCTCCCAGCGCTTCTTTCCGTCCTCTTCCAGGATTGGACGGGAGTAGTAATCCAGCTCCCAATCCGCCTGCAGGCGGGCAGGACTCGCGGGCTCGGTGGCCTGAATCATCCGGCGGATTGTTCCTGCTGACGCAGCACGTTACGAGCCCTATTGGCGCGATCGGCGGCCTCCGCCATCACTTTGTCGCGCTCAATCAACAACTCACCCGGCTGCCCCTCCAGCAGAGCAGTGTTCAAGGCGATGCGACCGCGACCGGGATCCAATTCAGTAATCAGTGCTTTCACGCGATCGCCCTGGCCGAAGACCTCGCGCAGATCACGCATCTGACCACCAGTAATCACGGAGTGGTGCAGGAGTCCGCTGATGCCGCCCAGGTCCACGAAGAGGCCATAGGGCTTGATAGCCACCACCTGTCCCTCAACCAGCTGACCGACCTCGAGGTTCTGGAACAGGGCCGCCGTGGCCGCCTTCTTCTCAGAGAGCACCAGCTTGCGGGTGTCCGGATTGACCTCCAGGAAGGCCACACCGAGGGTTTTGCCCACCAGCGCCTCGTGGTTTTCACCCTCCTGCAGCTGGGAGCGGGGCACAAAACCGCGCAGACCTTCGACATCACAGGTGATGCCACCATGGTTGAAACCGTTGACCTTCACCTGGATCACCTTGCCTTCCTTCTCGAGGGCACGAACCTTCTCCCAGCTCTGGCGCAGGGCCAGGGCACGGGCGCTGATGGTGACCATGCCATCGGCGTTCTGCTCGCGGGTGACGAGCACTTCAACGGTCAACCCCTTCGGGAAGCGCTCCTTGAGGTTGGTGATCACCCCCAGAGCACACTCCTTTTTGGGCATGAAGCCAGGAGCCTTGCCGCCGATGTCGACATAGACGCCGTCGCTCTCCATGCCGATCACCGTGCCGGTGACGACTTCACCGGTGGTGCCGACGAAATCCTGCTCATCCAGGGCTGCCAGGAAGGCCTCCTCGTCAAAGTCGAAGTCATCGACCGAACGGGTGGGAGCCGCCGCCGGCTTGGACTGGGGCTGCGCCATGCGGGAGCCACCGGAGCGCCGACCCTTGTTGCGGTCGTCGGGGCCCAGCAGGTCCGCCATGGACAGCCCCTCAAAGCCGCTCATGTCGAAGAGGTCGTCGTCGCCTGATGCCGGGGAAGCCGCCGGGCGTTGGGGCGCAACCGGCGCCTCACCACGGGCCGCCCGTGCGGCGTCTTCCAACTCAGCTGCCCGCTGCGCAGCGGCTTCGGCGGCGGCACGGGCTTCAGCGGCTTCACGCTCCAGGCGCAGCTGCTCTTCCTTCTTATTGATCTGCAGAACCTGGGGCGGCTTGCGAACCGGTGGCGGCGCAGCGGCGGGACGCTGAGGCGACGGAGGCACCGGACGAGCCGAGGTGGGTTGCTGCTTGGAAAAGGGCTGGGGGGGCTGGGGAGTGCCGGAACCGGCCATGACCAAGCAAAGACGCACAGCGCCACACTGTAGGGACGACCCTCCTTGATCGAAGACGGACCCATGGGCGACGACGCATACGCCTGTCAGGGATCCCGTCGCCTCGAGCGCCTGACCTGGCCAGCCTTCCAGGCGGCCGCCCAGACCTGCGGCAGCACGGTGGTTTGGCCCTTTGGCGCCTTTGAGCAGCACGGTCCCCACCTTCCCCTGGGAACGGATGCGCTCTTCGCTGAGCAAATCCTCGACCAGGTGCTCGAGAGCCTCCCCCAGGAGGCGCCGATCTGGCGGCTGCCGCTGCAGAGCATCGGCTTTTCACCGGAGCACCTGGGCTTCCCAGGAACCCTGAGCCTCCCGGCCGAGCTCCTGATCAGCAGCATTGAAACCGTTGGCGGCCAGCTGGCGGCGGCAGGGTTCGAGCGGCTCGTGCTGTTCAACGGCCATGGCGGTCAAATCGCCCTGCTCCAGGTCGCCGCCCGACAACTGCGCGCCGCCCATCCCTCGCTTGGGGTGTTGCCCTGCTTCCTCTGGAGCGGCCCCAAGGGAATCGGAGAGCTGATCGAGGAGCCCGAGCGCAGTGACGGCCTCCACGCCGGACAGGTCGAGACGAGCTTGATGTTGCAGCTCAATCCTGAGCTCGTCGGGCCAAAGCGGGCCGAGGATGGCCTGGGGGCCCAGCAGCCGCCCCAGGGCTGGAGCCTGGAGGGGGCCGTGCCCAATGCCTGGCTGACCCAGGACCTCAGCAGCAGTGGCGTCATTGGCGATCCCAGCCAGGCCAATGGGGCCCAAGGCGAGGCGCTCCGGCACCGGTTAGTCCAGGGCTGGAGCGAGCTCTTCGGCAGTCTCCTGGGCAGCGACTGGCCCCCCAGGGAGCCCAAACCGAAGCCAGACCAGCGCTGAGGAATCGGGGTGCGCGGGCGACGGGAAGTTGGCAAAAGCTGCCAAACCCCATCTGAGGCTTGTGGAGATGGTTACAGTCAACCCCATTGCAACGTGTTCTCGGTAGCCATGGCGACCCTCGAAGCCACTGATCTGCCTACGGCGGGCGCGACTGCGCTTCCCGATTTCACCTGCGCGAACTACAAGGACGCCTACAGCCGGATCAACGCGATCGTGATCGAGGGCGAGCAAGAAGCCCACGACAACTACATGTCCATCGGCACGCTGCTGCCCGAGCAGGCAGGCGAACTGACGAAGTTGGCTCGCATGGAGCTGAAGCACATGAAGGGCTTCACCGCCTGTGCCAACAATCTGGGTGTGACCGCCGACATGGCGTTCGCCAAGGAATTCTTCGCCCCCCTGCACGGCAACTTCCAAAAAGCCCTGAAAGAGGGCAAGGTTCCGACCTGTCTGCTGATCCAGGCCCTGCTGATCGAAGCCTTCGCGATCTCGGCGTATCACATCTATATCCCGGTCGCCGATCCCTTCGCCCGCAAGATCACCGAGGGCGTGGTGAAGGACGAGTACACCCACCTCAACTACGGCGAGGTCTGGCTCAAGGCCAACCTTGAGAGCTGCCGTGAGGAGCTCGAAGAGGCCAACCGCGAGAACCTCCCCCTGATCCGCCGCATGCTTGATCAGGTGGCCGGTGACGCCGCTGTTCTGCAGATGGACAAGGAAGATCTGATCGAGGATTTCCTGATCGCCTACCAGGAAGCTCTGACCGAGATCGGTTTCACCACCCGCGAAATCGCCCGCATGGCGGCCGCCGCTCTGATCGGCTGAAGCGATCAGCCTGAACGAGTCGACGCTGCCCTTTAATCAGGTGTCTTCTCGGCCGGTGTGTAACCAGGAGAGCCCCCGCGAATGTTTGGTCTGATCGGTCACTCCAGCAGCTTTGCGCAGGCCCAGGAAAAGGCCCGCGACCTGGGGCTAGAGGAGATGGCCGAAGCGGACCTCCTCTCCTGGTGCTCGGCTCCACCTCAGCTGCTGGAGACCTTCGAGGTCACCAGCAAAACCGGGGCCACCATCCAAGGGACCTACATCGACTCCTGCTTCGTGCCGGAGATGCTGAGCCGCTTCAAGACCGCGACCCGCAAGGTTCAAAACGCCATGGAATTGGCGCAGAAGAACGGGATCAATGTCACAGCCCTGGGCGGTTTCACCTCGATCATTTTCGAGAACTACGACCTCTCGAAGTTCCAGCAGATCCGCAACACCACCCTCGAGTGGGAGCGTTTCACAACAGGCAACACCCACACGGCCTGGGTGATCTGCCAACAGGTCGAGACCAATGCCCCTCTGCTGGGCATCGACCTGAGCCAGGCCAAAGTCGCCGTGGTCGGCGCCACCGGTGACATCGGCAGCGCGGTCTGCCGCTGGCTCAGCCAAAAAACAGGCGTGGGTGAACTGCTCCTGGTCGCTCGGCAGCAGCAGCGGCTGCTGGATCTGCAGGAGTCCCTCGGCTGTGGCCGGATCCTGACCCTGGAGGAGGCACTCCCCGAAGCCGACGTGGTGGTGTGGGTGGCCAGCCTTCCCCAGACCCTGACCATCGACCACGGCAGCCTGCGCAAGCCATGTCTGATGATTGACGGCGGCTACCCCAAGAATCTCGACGCCAAGGTGGCCGGTGAAGGGGTCCATGTCCTCAAGGGCGGCATCGTCGAGTTCTGGCAGGACATCAGCTGGCAGATGATGGAAGTTGTGGAGATGGAAAACCCCAAACGCCAGTTGTTCGCTTGCTTTGCAGAGGCGATGCTGCTGGAATTCGAGGGTATCCACACCAACTTCAGCTGGGGCCGCAACCGCATCTCCATCGCCAACATGGAGCTCATTGGTGAAGCCTCCCTGCGGCACGGGTTCCGGGCCATCGGCCTGAACCAAGCCCCAGCAAGCTCCGGCAACCCCGACCTTGAACTGGCCGCTGCTTAAGGCCTCCCGGTTCAACGCTCGCCCCCCTGCCCCTTACACCCGCTGCCATGGCCCGTCGTCCCCTGCTCGACTTCGAGAAGCCCCTGGTGGAGTTGGAGGAGCAGATCGACCAAATCCGGCAGCTCGCCAAAGACTCTGAAGTCGACGTCAGCCAGCAGTTGCTCCAACTGGAGACCCTGGCGGCCCGCAGGCGGGAAGAGATCTTCAGCAACCTGAGTCCCGCCCAAAAGATTCAGGTTGCGCGCCACCCCCAACGCCCCAGCACCTTCGATTACATCCAGGTGCTGACCGATGAATTCATCGAACTGCACGGGGACCGGCGCGGCAGCGATGACCAAGCCCTCGTGGGCGGCGTCGGACGCATTGGCGATCAAGGCGTCGTCCTCTTGGGCCACCAGAAGGGACGGGACACGAAGGAAAACGTGGCTCGCAACTTCGGCATGGCCTCACCTGGGGGCTACCGCAAGGCGATGCGCCTGATGGAGCACGCCGATCGCTTCCGCCTGCCGATCCTCAGCTTCATCGACACCCCCGGCGCCTACGCCGGACTGCTGGCGGAGGAGCAGGGCCAGGGCGAGGCCATCGCCGTAAACCTGCGCGAGATGTTCAAGCTGCGCGTTCCGATCCTGGCCACGGTGATCGGTGAGGGGGGCTCAGGTGGTGCGCTAGGCATCGGAGTGGCGGACCGGCTGCTGATGTTCCAGCACAGCGTCTACACGGTGGCCAGCCCCGAGGCCTGCGCCTCCATCCTCTGGCGCGATGCGGGTAAAGCTCCGGTGGCCGCTGAGGCGTTGAAGATCACGGCGCCCGATCTGCTGAAGCTGGGGATCATCGATGAAATCATTGCCGAGCCTTCGGGCGGCAACCACTGGGCCCCGCGTCAGGCGGCAGAGAATTTGAAGGCGGCTCTTCTGCAGCAACTCGCGGGCCTGCAGGCCCTCAGCGAGGAGCAACTGGTGGATCAGCGCTACGCCAAGTTCCGCCGGATGGGTCGCTTCCTGGAATCCGGCGCCCAGGACGCAAGCCTGAGCTCGTAAGGTTTTCGTTGGTTTGATCGGGGTCCTTGCGGCCCGCCCCCGCCGTTGAGTTCCCCTGTCTCCGCTTCAGCGCCCGTTGCCCTCATCACTGGTGCCTCCAGGGGGATCGGAGCAGCCGCAGCAAGGGCTTTTTCCCAAGCAGGCTATCAGCTGCTGCTCTTGGCCCGCTCCCAAGCCGATCTTGAGCAGCTGGCCCAGGAGCTGCGCAGTGAGCGCTGCCGGGTGGAAACGATCGCTGTGGATCTCTCCGATCCACAAGCCATCGCCCCTGCCCTGGAGAACCTGCTCTCCCGGGGACTGGTTCCAACGGTGCTGATCAACAACGCCGGAGCGGCCTACACGGGGGCCCTAGCGGAGATGCCCCTGGAGCAATGGCAATGGTTGCTGCAGCTCAACCTCACCAGCGTTGTTCAAACCTGCCAGGCGGTCCTGCCGGCCCTGCGCCAGACCCAGGGTTTGATCATCAACGTCAGCAGCCATGCGGCCCGCAATGCCTTTCCGGAATGGGGGGCCTATTGCACCACCAAGGCCGCCTTGGCCTCCTTTAGTCGCTGCTTAGCGGAAGAGGAGCGCCAGCACGGAATCCGTGTATCGACGCTCACCTTGGGTGCGGTTAATACCCCCCTCTGGGACAGCGAGACCGTCCACAGTTCCTTCGACCGCCGTGCCATGCTCACCCCAGAGCGCGTGGCCGAGACACTGCTGTCTTTGGCTCAGCAACCTTCCTCCAATGTTGTGGAGGATCTAACCCTTATGCCCGCAGCGGGCGTTCTTTGAACGCATCTCGGGACCCGTTCATGACTTCAACCCTGTCCTCGAGCATTCCCGGCCAGTTGGCTCCCGTAAGCCGCCGCATCCGTGAACGCCTCGAGTCCGCCGGCGTGCCCTTCCTGGCGAACGACAACATCGCCGAACACCTCAAGGACGGCGAACTCGATCAACTGGAAATCGAGGTTGCCGGAAAGGTTCGCGAGCTGCTGCGCAGCTTGGTGATCGATATCGACAACGACCACAACACCGAGGAGACCGCCGAGCGTGTCGCACGGATGTACCTCCATGAGGTCTTCAAGGGTCGCTTCCATCCCCAGCCGAAGATCGCGAGCTTCCCCAACGTCAAAAAGCTCGACGAGATCTACACCGTGGGCCCGATCACGGTGCGCTCGGCTTGCTCCCACCACCTGGTGCCGATCCTGGGCAACTGCTGGATTGGGATCAAGCCCGGCGAACGGGTGATTGGTCTCTCCAAGTTCTCGCGCGTGGCCGACTGGGTCTTCTCCCGTCCCCACATCCAGGAAGAGGCGGTGATGATCCTGGCCGATGAGATCGAGCGTCTCTGCGAACCCCAGGGCCTGGCCATCCTGGTCAAAGCGCAGCACTACTGCATGAAGTGGCGCGGGGTGAAGGAGCCCCAAACCAGCATGGTGAACTCCGTTGTCCGCGGTGACTTCCGCCACGACTCCAGCCTCAAGGCTGAGTTCTTCGAACTGGTGAAGCAGCAGGAGTCGATGCTGGGCTAAGGCGCCAGCACCGGCCCGACGGGGGCTGAGGCGATGCGTTTGACCTGACCGTTTTGGTTGACGACCGCCACCACCATGAGGTTCTGGCCGACATCCACCGGTCCCGGGACATAGCTGGTGCCCTGGGCCGTTTCAATCAAGAGCCAGGTGCGCGCCGAGGGATCCTTCCGGTACCAGTGGTACTGGGAGTTCGCCAGGGCGGCATTGGCGTCGGCCTCGACCGTGGCCTGGAGCAGCCCACCCTGAATGGCCTGACCAGCAATCACGAGTGAACGCAGGCCATCAATCTGCTGCTCGATCGCACCCTCCAACTCCAGATCCGCAGAGATCTGATCGCGGAAGGTGCTGATCTGCTGCTGGGCACTTTCCGTGACGCCGGGGATGCACTGCAGGCTCGCGCCCACCAGGCGGCAACCGACCAGGTCCTGGGCGCGCAGTGCTGGGGACAGCGCAAGGGCCAAGCCCAGGAGCACAGGGGCAGAGCGCAGAGCAGCCATGGCAGAGGATTAGCTGCTCAAATCCTGGCGAAAGGGAGCCACGGCGGCCACCAGCTGCTGCACTTTGGCGAGATCCTTATCCCCCGGAGCCCGCTCCACCCCGCTGGAGACATCCAATCCAGAGGGGGGCCGGTGCTGCAAGGCCCGTAGGGCCGGGGCGACCCGATCGGGATTCAAGCCGCCAGCGAGCCACCAGGGCAGAGGGGAGCAAAAACCACTGAGCCAATCGATCGGGATGCGGTGGCCCGTGCCGCCGAGCTGATCGGGCACCCAGGCATCCAGCAGTAGAGCGTCGACGACCGCGCCGTAGTCGGCCGCCCGCTGCAGATCCTCGGGCTGGCGAATTCTCAGGGCCTTCCACAACAAGAGATCCGGGCCGAGGGCCTCCCGCAGTTGCCGGCAGCGCTCTGGCGTTTCTTGGCCATGGAGTTGCAGCACCTGATGGCCGCCAGCCGCACCCAACTGGGACAGTTCCGCATCACTGGGATCGGCCACCACGAGGACGCCAAGACAGCGGCTTGAGGCCTGTCGCATCGCCGCAAACAGCGCCGGCCGGGCGCCAGGGGACAACCAGCGGGGGGAGGCCTCAACACCGATCACCCCGATCGCATCGACGCCCTGGGCGGCCACGGCACTGGCCTGCTCGGGATGGCGCAGTCCACAGACCTTCAGCCATGGCTGGGGGCCAATGGGGGAAGTTGGACGCGCCGTCATGCCGTGGCCCCGGGAAGCCCAACCTTTCTAGGATCGGGGCAACGGATGAGGACGTGTGGGGGAAGGCTGGCAGCTACTGCGGATTCGGGGCATCCCCCTACGCATTCACCCCAGCTGGTTTCTGATCTTGGCCCTGGCCACGGTGGCCTTCCAACAGCAGTACAGCCAGCAATTCGCCGCGCAAACCCAAGAGGCCTGGCTCTGGCTGATTGGCCTGCTCACCGCCCTGCTGCTGTTCCTCTCAGTGCTGCTGCATGAGTTGGGGCACTCCCTGGTGGCCCTCAGTCAGGGGGTCAAGGTCCGCAGCATCACCCTGTTTCTGCTGGGCGGGGTGGCCAGTGTGGAGCGGGAGTGCCCAACCGCCATGGGCTCCTTCTGGGTTGCCGCCGCTGGCCCCCTGGTGAGCCTGGTGCTCTCCGCCCTACTGCTCCTCGGCAGCCATAGCGCCAGCCATGCCTCGCCCCTGCTGGGGGCCATGGTCAGTGAGCTGGGCGGGCTGAATCTGATCCTGGCCCTGTTCAACCTGCTGCCGGGACTCCCGCTCGATGGCGGCCTGATTCTCAAGGCCCTGGTCTGGCAGTTCACCGGAAGCCAGCGCAAGGGAATCCAGGTGGCCACCGCCAGCGGCAAGGTGCTGGCCTTCAGCGCCATTGGCCTTGGAGCCTTTCTGCTGCTGCGAGGAGCCGGGGTAGCGGGGATTTGGTTGATGCTTCTGGGCTGGTTTGGCCTTGGCGCCGCCCGCAACCAATCGCAGATGCTGGCGCTGCAGGGCGTGCTGCGCAGGCTGCAGGTCAAGGATGCGGCCCAGAGGCGCTACCGCGTGCTCGAGGCCAACACGAAACTGCGGGAACTCAGCCGCCTGCGGGTCAGCGACGAGAAGGGTCTGGCGGACTGGCTACTGGTCTGTGACCAGGGCCGCTGGAAGGGGTTCATCACCGATGCCCCCCTGCAGAGCCTGCCTGTGCAGCGCTGGGATGAGGACAGCGTTGGCGAGCATCTGCAACCCCTCGATCAACTCCCGAGCATTGGCGATGGGACTCCGCTCTGGCAGGCGATCCTGCAGCTCGACCAGCCGGAGGTGAATCGGCTGCTGGTGCTTGGTCCAGCGGGACTACCCACGGGCACCTTGGAGCGACCGGAACTGGCGGAACGGGTCCTGAATGAACTCGGCGTTCGGCTGCCTCTACCGATCCTGGAGGCCGCCCGCCGCCAAGGGGTCTATCCCCTGGGGATGATGCTGGCGCCCGTGGCACGAACCATCGAAAGCAACCCCGAGGGCTGAGGGCTTCAGCGCAGGGGAGCCGGGTCCTCCAACAGCTGGATCTGTTGCCACTCCCTGGCGCTGAGGGCCACGGTCTGGAGCGCACCGCCACACAGGTGATCCCGCGCCGCCCGCTGGAGCTGCGCCATCACGGCCGCTTGCGGTAGAGGCTCCAGGTTTGGCGCTGGAGAGTTGAAGACCTCCCGCCAGAGGTCCTGGGGTGGAGAGAGCAGGACACTGCCGTGCTGCAGCAGGCAGGCCCCACTCCAGAGCTGGGCACTACCGATCCGTTTGGCGCCATTGGCCTGCACCAGATCTGCAGCCGTGCCGTTGGCAAAACAGTTGCCCCGCTGGGCCGCCTCCGCAGCCTTCACCGAGCCGAACTCCAGGGGAACGCCCAGGGCGGCGAAGGCCACCTGCAGCCACTGACAGGCCTCGGCATAGGCCGTCAGGCGATGGGTCGTGGCCGGCCGGCAGGCCAGGGCATAGGTGAGTTCTCCGGCATGCAGAACAGCCCGACCGCCGCTGGGACGCCGCACCAAGTGCAAACGGCCCTGCTCAGCCAGGGCGATCCAGCGGGGATCGATCTGGCGTTGGTGTCTTCCCAATGAAAGGGTCGGCCGACTCCACTGGTAGAGCCGCAGCATCGGATCGCCCTGACCGGCGCACTGCTCTTGCAGCATCCAACGGTCGATCGCCATCTGCAGGCCGGCATCGGCCGTGAGTGGTGGGATCCAACGCCACCTCATGGAGCTGGCAGGATGCGGGTGAGACGTGCGGCATGCGCCATGGGCTGGGAGCTGCTGCCTCTGTTGCCTCTAGGCATCTTGGCCGGCTTGCTCTCAGGCCTGCTGGGAATTGGTGGGGGCCTGGTCTTCTCTCCCCTGCTGCTCTGGATTGGCCTGCCGCCCCATCAGGCCCTGGCCACCAGCACCCTGGCGATTGTTCCGACCACCATGGCGGGCAGCCTGACCCATTGGCGCAGCGGTCAGGTGCCCGCTCAAGCGGCCCTGGCAATCAGCGCTGGCGCCGCCTTTGGCGGGGGTCTGTTCAGCCGGGTTGGCCACAGCCTTGAGGGCTGGCAACTGCTGGCCTTGCAGGCGCTGATGTACGGGCTGCTGGCCCTGGTGATCGAGCCTCGCCGCACGGGCGGCAACAGCGCTTCAACCGTGCCGGTGCGGGGACTGATCGGCGTTGGCCTGGTGGCGGGCCTCTCCAGCGGCCTGCTGGGTGTCGGAGGCGGCCTGGTGATGGTGCCGCTGATGGTTCGCGGGCTGCGCCTTGGGGTCTACCAGGCGATCCGGCTGAGCACGATGGCGGTCTTCGCCTCTTCCTTGGTGGCCTCCTTCACCTTTTGGGGAGACGGCAGGGCCCAACTGCTGATCGGCCTGGTGCTGGGGGCGACGGCCGCCTCAGCCGCCCAGTGGTCCGCCGGGCACCTGCAGAAGGTGCCGGAACAGCGCCTGGTGGGACTGATCCGGCTGCTGTGCGTGCTGCTGGCCGTGGACGTCGGACGGCGGGCCGTTCTGCTCTGGCTCTAGCGCTCGTGGTCCTTCCAGAAGCTGCCGTCCAGCTCAAAGCCCAGCACGGCCGCCATCTGCTCCAGGTTGCCGCGACAGTTCAAGCCATACCCCCTGGACCAGTGATCCAGCAGGTAGAGGCGATGGGTCATCCAGAGCTCAAGGCTGTCTGGGGCGAAGCGAATCCCCTCGCTGCGGTTGAACTGATGGGGGAGCAGCATGGCCACGTGCCGGGTCAATTGGCCACTGCTGCGCTCCAGCAGCAGCGGTAGCCACGGGCAGAGGGCATCGGCGCGCAGGCTCCAGAGGCGCAGCTCCGTGATCTCCGAGAGCTCGCGCGGGTCCTCCGCCGAACGGGGCCAGTCGAACTGGAGCGTCAGGCTGCCGCTGGCCTGCAGCAGGTCCTTGGGGTCCAAGGCGAACCAAGGCTGCAGGGGCTCAAGGCTCTGGTCTTGAACCTGTTGCGCTGAGATCGACACCGTTCCATCAGGAGCCAGACCAGACACCAAAAGAACCCTGCAGAACTGACGATCGACCGTAGCGAGCCCATCCCCTAGGGGTGTCGAGCTGTGACAGGCCCAGGCCCAGGCCCTAGCCAGCCCCACCATCTGCGTGAGAATGGACTGGTGTTTTTCTCAACGGTCATGTCCCTCACCCAGGCTGAAATTCTGATCGCCCTGGTGGTGGCCGCCCACGCTGGCGTGCTCGCAGTGCGTCTCGCCGCCAGCCTCTACCGCGCCTGATCGCTTGGCACGGGAGAGACAACCTGCTAGAAGCGGTGCGTCTCTCCCCACTCCTCCTCACCCTTGAGCCCCTCCCGATCTGCCCAGCTATCGCAGCGGCGATCCGCAAATCGGAAACGGACTGCTCAAGAACCCAAAGCGGAACCCACTCGAGGCCGTCGCCAGCACCGCAGTGACGCCAATTTGAGCGTTGTTGAGCCGGCACCCCCGCAGCAGATCAGGCCTTCAAGTCCGAGCCAGGAGTTGCTCTACGGCTCCATCGGTCTCTCCCTGAAGATCGGCCTCTCCCTGGTGGCCGTGGTCAGCTTGATTCGACTGGCGGGGGCCTACCAGGAGCGCCTGGATCGTTACGGCGAGATCACCGCCGTTCTGGACATCCAAAAAGCCAAGCTGCTCAAAGCCCAGACCCGTTTTGATCGCCTGTTCAACGTTGGAGGCGAGCAAAAGCTGATCCAGGAGCAGGACCAGTGGATTGCCCCGAACCGCCTACGGGTGGTCTGGAAGCAACTGCGCCCGGATTCCAATCAGCAACCGTCCAACGCAATCCAGACCCCCTGAGGCCTCTCCTTCCGTAAGTTGTTGCGGGCAGTTTTTGGGTCCATGACCGCTTCAAGCAACCTCACGAACGCAGGCGGACCCGCCGGAGCGGTCCTGGTGACCGGCACCACCTCAGGGGTTGGCCTGAATGCCGTCAAGGCCCTGACCGATCGGGGATGGACGGTGGTCACGGCAAACCGGGATCCGGTGCGCGCTGGAGCCGCCGCCGATTCCCTGGGCATCCCCAGCGACAAGCTCCACCACATCCGCATGGACCTCGGGGATCTCGAGAGTGTCCGTGTCGGCGTTGAGACCCTGGTCGACTCCCTTGGCTTTGGCCTCGATGCCCTGGTCGTCAATGCGGCGGTCTACAAACCCAGGCTGAAAGAACCCGAGCGCTCTCCCCAGGGCTATGAGCTCTCCATGGCCACCAACCACCTGGGCCACTTCCTCTTGATTCAACTGCTGGTGCGGCAGCTGCAGGCCTCGCAGCATCCCTCCAAGCGCGTCGTCATCCTCGGCACCGTCACGGCCAACTCGAAAGAACTGGGCGGCAAGATCCCCATCCCCGCTCCGGCGGATCTGGGCGACCTCAGCGGCTTCAAGGCGGGCTTCAAGGCACCCATCGCCATGGCCAACGGCAAGGCCTTCAAACCTGGCAAGGCCTACAAGGACAGCAAGCTCTGCAACATGATCACCACGCAGGAGCTGCATCGCCGCCTGCACCACTCCACGGGGATCGTCTTCAGCTCGCTGTACCCCGGTTGCGTCGCGGACACCCCCCTCTTCCGCAATACCCCGCGGGCCTTCCAGAAGATCTTCCCCTGGTTCCAAAAGAACGTCACCGGTGGCTACGTCAGCCAGGCCCTCGCCGGAGAGCGGGTGGCGCAGGTGGTCGCCGATCCAGGTTTTGGCACATCCGGGGTGCATTGGAGCTGGGGTAACCGCCAGAAGCAGGGCGGCCAGCAGTTCAGCCAAGAGCTCTCCGATAAGGCCAGCAATCCCGAAACGGCACAAGGGGTTTGGGATGAATCACTCAAGTTGGTCGGCTTGCGCTAGTCCAACGGCTCAGCTGCAGTAGGGATGACAAGCCCCCATCCCTGATGTATGCCTACGGCAAGCCTTGCAGGGTTGCCGATGGGAAGGCCTGTGATTCCACTGAACCCTCAGGACGAGCCGCGCTGGTTCCTGTTGGCGATGGCCTGCCGTTGGCCCCTGGCGGTTGTGCTCGCCACCTGGTCGGCGGCCATGGCGGCAATCCAGATCTTGGGGCAACCCATACCGATTGCCGTCAAGCGCCAACAGCCCTTCCCCGTGGTCCTCAAGGGGCCCATCCAAGTCGAGAAAATCCTGACCCCAGTCCAGGTCCAAGCCAACGGCGCCCTACCGGTTGCCGTCAGTGCCAAAGCAGCCCTGCCGGTCAAGGCCAACGACTCACTCCCGGTTGACGTTGGACATATCGCCAAGCCGGTGACCGTTGAGAAAATTGTTGAACCCGTCGAGATCGTCAGCGATGAACCGCTGCTGGTCAATGGCGAAGTGGGGGTGAACCAGATCGGCGGCAATGTCACCGTCTCGATCAAGGACGCCCTCAAGGCCGTTTCACCGCTACCGCTCCCCCCCCTGCCCTGAGGCGCCGGCCATGATTCAACGCTTCCCCCTCCTCCCCTTGCTCTCGGGCAGCTTGATGCTCCTGATGGGCAGCGGCGGTATCCCCGCAGTACGGGCCGAAACAGCAACCAGCGCGGAGCAACAGGCACTGCTGGAGCGCCTGCGACAGCGACAAGCGCAAGAGCACGAACGCTGGCGTCGTTTCGGTGATGTGGAGGTGGATTGGACCAGCTGGAAGCCATTCGACAGTCACCCCTACATCTGGGTCACCCCCTGGCGACGCGCCGTCACCCGCCCCACGGCCATTGGCGGCCTGAGCTGGCCCTCCACCCCAGAGAGCAATCCCAAGAGCAACGTGCCCGATCGGGCACTCGCGGTGAACTGCCGTGATCTGACCCTCAACCGCAAGCGGGCTGGTTCCAACTGGGGGGACTGGCGCGTTCCCGGCGCTGAAACTCCGGCGGAGGAACTCCTGCTGGATGCCTGCAGCAGCCTGAGCTCTTGAACCGCACAGCCCAGTCCTGCCTGCTCGTGCTGCTGGGTTTCCTCAGCGGACTGGCCGCAGCACAACTCCTCAACCAGCAGTCCCTGCAACCGCTGCTCTGGCCCCTTGTGGTCATGGCCAGCGTGGCGCTGCTAGCTCAGGCGCTCTGGCTGATTGCCAGAAGCGGAATTCGCGTGGAGATCTTCACGCGGGCCCCCATTGATGTGGGAACCCGCGGAGGCAGCATCAAAGCCGAAGTCACCAAGGTTCGGCTCTAGGGGTTCAGTCGAACCCCAGCAGGTCAAAGATCTCGCGATCCTTGAGCGGTTCAGCCTCGAGGGGCTTCACGCTCTCCAACATCGACTGAGCGAGGCGTAGATATTCGTTCTGGACGGCCTCCACTTCAGGAGTGGATTCCATCTCGAAGATCGTGCACTTCTTCAGGCGGGAGCGGCGGATCGCATCGAGATCGGGGAAGTGGGCCATGGTCTTCATGCCCACCCGGTCGTTAAAGCGATCGATCTGGTCGGTGTCGCGGCTGCGGTTGGCCACGACCCCACCGAGGCGCACCTTGTAGTTCTTGGCCTTGGCTTGAATGGCCGCAATGATCCGATTCATCGCAAAGATCGAATCGAAGTCATTCGCAGTGACAATCAGGCAGTAGTGGGCATGCTGCAGAGGGGCCGCAAATCCACCACAAACCACGTCGCCGAGCACATCAAAGATCACCACATCGGTGTCTTCCAAGAGATGGTGCTCTTTCAGCAACTTGACCGTCTGTCCGGTGACATAGCCGCCGCAGCCGGTACCCGCCGGAGGGCCACCGGACTCCACGCATTGCACCCCATTGAAGCCATCAAAGACGAAGTCCTCTGGGCGCAACTCCTCGGTGTGAAAGTCCACCCCCTCGAGGATGTCGATCACCGTCGGGACCATTTGCTTGGTCAGGGTGAAGGTGCTGTCGTGCTTAGGGTCGCAGCCGATTTGCAGCACCCGTTTGCCGAGCTTGGAGAAGGCCGCAGAGAGGTTCGAGCTGGTAGTGCTTTTGCCAATCCCACCTTTGCCGTAGACGGCAATGACCAACGCTCCCTCCTCGATTTGCATAGAGGAATCCTGATGAACCTGAACGCTGCCCTCACCATCGGGGCGCTTGAGCGTGGTGGTCATAAAACAAGGAAAACCAGGAACACAGGAACCCTGGTTTTAAAGCTCTTCTTCCATACAAGACCTGTTCCTGCCCCTTGACCTCTAGCCCCGTGCAAAGCGAAACAGTCCAGGTCAGAAATGAGGATTTAAACACTCATTCATAGGTAGCAATACTCATCCCACTGCAGCACTCAACGGCTGTAGTGGGCTTTCGCTTCATAGAGGGCCTCGCTATCAATCACCGCCAGACCCTGATCACGGGCATAGGCCTCGGTGTTTTTGCGAACCTTGCCGCGCACAAAGAAGGGAATCTTGGCCAGTTCCGCCTCGCCATCGGCACTCCAGGACAACTGCGCCCCATCCACTGAGGGCAGCGTGACCTCCTCGGCAGGTGCCACGGGCGAGGCCGGTGCACCATCGCCCAGGTGACTGCGGTGGCCATCCACGAACTCGAAGTCGTGGCGGAACATACCTATCAGATGCTCCTCCAGCCCCATCATCAAGGGGTGCACCCAGCTGTCGAAGATGACGTTGGCCCCCTCCCAGCCCATCTGGGGGGCATAGCGGGCGGGGACGTCCTGAACGTGCAGGGGGGCACTGATCACGGCGCAGGGAATGCCCAGGCGCTTGGCACTGTGGCGCTCCATCTGGGTCCCAAGCACCAACTCCGGCGCTGCCGCAGCCATGGCCACCTCAACGGCGAGGTAGTCATCGCTGATCAGGGCCTCGAGCCCCAACTCCGCCGCCAGCGCTCGGACCTCCCGGGCCATCTCACGGCTGTAGGTGCCCAGGCCCACCACTTCAAAACCCAGTTCGCGGCTGGCGATCCTTGCCGCGGCCAGGGCGTGGGTGCCATCGGCGAACACAAAGACCCGCTTGCCCGTCAGATAAGTGGAATCCACCGAGCGGGAATACCAAGGAAGCCGCGAGCGGCGCTCGGCAGGACAGAGGCCATCGGCACCGGGCTGCAGGTCCTGGGGCAGCTCCAGGCCGAGGACGCCATGCAGTTCACGCAGGAACTCCACCGTGGCGCCAATGCCGATTGGAATCGTTTTGACCGTGGGCAAGCCGAACTGGCGCTCCAGCCAGCTGCAGACCGCTCCGGAGACCTCGGGGTAGAGGTTGAGGTTGACGTCCGCCGTCGGGAGTCGCAGCAGGTCAGCCGGCCGGGCGCCGAGGGGGGCGACAACGGCCACATCAATGCCATAACTCGCCAGCAGCTGGGTCAACTCCCGCACGTCATCGCGGCAGCGGAAACCCAAGAGGGACGGCCCCAACAGGTTCACCCGCGGCCGGCGGTTTTCAGCGCGCCAACGGGTGGGATCGAGCTTGGGCTGACCGGGCGGCGGAAGCTGCGGTTTCAGCAGACTGCGGACCAATTGGTAGAAGGTCTCAGCCGCCCCCCAGTTTTCCTTTTTGGAATAGGCCGGCAGGTCCAGATTGACCATCGGGATCCCACCCAGATCCATACCCGCCGCCAGGGCCCCTGGCTGGTCCTGGATCAGCTCCGCCGTGCAGCTCTCGCCCACGAGCAGTGCCTCAGGCTGAAAGCGCTCGACTGCATCGGCAATGGAGCGCTTCACCAGTTCGGCGGTGTCACCCCCTAGATCCCGGGCCTGGAAGGTGGTGTAGGTGACAGGGGGTCGGCGATCCCGCCGTTCAATCATCGTGAACAGCAGGTCGGCGTAGGTGTCGCCCTGCGGCGCATGCAGGACGTAGTGCACTCCCTCCATCGAGGCAGCGATGCGCATGGCCCCAACGTGCGGGGGGCCTTCGTAGGTCCAGAGCGTGAGTTCCATCGGTGGCGAATCAGGAGAACTGCAGCGCGCCGCGGCGACGCAGGGGACGGGCAAAGAGTTCAGCCAGATCTCCGGCCTGATCGATGCCATGAATCGGGCTAAAGACCAACTCGATGGACCACTTGGTGGCCATCCCCTCTGCCTCCAGGGGATTAGCCAGGCCCAAACCGCAGACCACCAGATCCGGACGCTCCTGGCGCACCCGTTGCAACTGGTTTTCGACGTGTTGCCCCTCGCTCAGTTGCGTGCCCTCGGGCAGGCGCGCGAGCTCCTCCGCCATCAACTGACGGTCGAGATAGGGGGTTCCCACCTCCACCAGCTCCATGCCGCACTCCCGCGCGAGAAAGCGCGCCAGGGCCGGCTCCAGTTGGGAATCGGGAAGCAGAAAGAGACGTTTGCCCGCCAATACCTCCCGGTGGGGAGCCAAGGATCGCCGGCCGCGCTCCACCAGGGGATCCAGCACGGCATCAATCCGCTCCTGCGCGATTCCGCAGGCCCTAGCCGCCGCGGCCATCCAGTCCCGACTGCCTTCAACGCCAAAGGGATAGGGCGCTGACACCAACGTGGCTCCGCGGTCCACCAAGGCCCGAGCCGTACCGGAGAGGTAGGGCTGCGCCAGGAGCAACTGGGTCCCCGGGCCCACGGCGGGAAGCTCAGTGGAGCGCCGCGGCGGCAGGCTCACCACCCGCTCAATGCCGAGCTTCTGGAACAGGCCCACCAAACGGTCTTCGACCGCATCCGCCAGGGTCCCGGCGATCAACAACTGGGGCTGGTCCGTTTTGGGCATCAGGGGAACCAGCGCCTGCAGGGCGCTGTCCTCCCCCTGGGTGAAGGTGGTCTCAATGCCGCTGCCGGTGTAGTTGATCACCGTCACGCGCCCGGCGTGCTGCTGATTCAGCCGCTCGGAGGCCTTGGCCAGGTCGAGCTTGATCACCTCACTGGGGCAACTCCCCACCAGGAAGAGGGTGCGGATCTCGGGGCGGCGCTCCAGGAGTTGCGCGACGAGTCGATCCAACTCTTCGTTGGCATCGGCCAAACCCGCCAGGTCCCGCTCACCAAGGATGGCGGTGCCGAAGCGGGGTTCGGCAAAAATCATCACCCCAGCTGCGCTCTGGATCAGATGGGCGCAGGTGCGGGAGCCCACCACCAGGAAAAAGGCATCCGGCATGCGCCGATGCAACCAGACGATCGAGGTCAGACCGCAAAAGACCTCCCGCTGGCCGCTTTCCTTGAGCGGTGGTGGTAAGGCCGTTGGAGCCACTGAGCTACTGACCATGACAGTCAGCCCCCTTTGGTGAGCGCTATCGCCCCGGGCTAGCTCCGGCTCAGGGGGTCAGGAAAGGTTTTGGGCACAAGCTGTCATTAACGGGGTGAGGGAAAGCGCACAAAGGCCATCCCTCAACTGGCGGGCAACGCCCGCAGAGAATCCTCAGAGCCCATGACCACCAGCAGCTCGCCCTCGGCCAGGACATGGGAGGCCGGTGGGTTCACATGCAGCTCACCCGCCGGTCCTGCCGCCAGGACGTTGACGTTGTAGTGCTTACGCAGGTTGAGATCCCGTAGGGAATGGCCGATGAAAGCTGCTGGGACCTTGATTTCTTCGATGCTGCTGCGGTCGTCCAAGCGCAACTGCTCCAGCAGGTTCGGGCGCACCAGCTCCATCCCCAGCCGCTGACCCATCATTTTTGAGGGAAAGACCACGCGGTCAGCACCGACCCGCTTGAGCATCTTCATGTGGATGTCGCTCGTGGCCCGGGCAATCACCTGCTTCACCCGGCTGCCTTCGGAGTCCTTGCAGATCAAGGTCGCGGTGACACTGGCCTCCAGCGGTTCACTCATCGCCACCACCACCGTCTCCATGTCCAGCACCCCGGCGGCCCGCAGGGCCTCTTCGTCGGTGCAGTCCACCACCCGCGCTTCGATGGCGGGATCGATCTGGCGCAGCTCATCGATGGCGCGCTGGTTGGAATCAATCGCCAACACCTCCGCTCCGGACTGAAGCAACTCCGAGCAGACCGAGGAGCCAAAACGTCCGACCCCGATGACGGCAAAACTGCCGCGGCGCACCCCGGCTTCAGCGCTCCACTGCCACCACTGATTCACAGCCACTGATTCACAGCCCGGTGCTCGTCGTCCCTGTTCTAAGTGGTGAAGCCACTAGACATACAAATCTTCCTTGGGATAACCCACCCGGCTCTGGGGGCGGGTGCCATAGAGCGCGGAGAGCAGCAACAGGATTCCCACCCGCCCCACGAACATCCCCACCATCAAGACCAGTTGGCCCCAGCGGTTGAGATGGGCCGTGACCCCCAGGTCCAGGCCAACCGTGCCAAAGGCGGACACGCAGGTGAAGAGCTTCTCCAGGAAACTGAAGGACTGCACCTGCTGCTGCCCAAGGGAATTCCCCAGGCCCAAGGTCAAGGCCATCAGCACCACAAACAGGGCCGAAGCCAAGGTGACCCCCACGGCCCGCAGCACCGTGGCATCGGGAATCTGCCGGCGGTGCAGCAGCACATGGCTGCGGCCCTGGAGGGTCGAGCGGGTGGCCCCCATCAGGATGGCGAAGGTGGTTGTTTTCACCCCGCCGCCGGTGCCGCCTGGGCTGGCGCCGATGAACATCAACAGGATGATCAGCAGCAGCCCGGCGTCGGTGATCTGGTGGGCGGAGAGGGGAATCGTGTTGAAGCCGGCGGTGCGGGTGGTGATCGACTGAAAGAGGACGATCTGCAGGTCCTCAAGCCAGCCATAGGGCTCCATCGCCGAGGCGCCGTAGCCGATGTGCTCGGTAATCAACAGACCCACCGCGCCGATGACGATCAACAGCGCCGTACTGCGAATGACCAGGCGGGTGTGCAGGCTCAGGCGACGCAGGCGACCCAACCGAAAGCGGTTGTTCCAGATGTCATTGGCCACCCGCCAACCAATGCCACCGATGACGATCATGAAGGCGATGACCCCAGTCACCACGGGGTTATCGCGATAGCTCTCCAAGCTGTTGGACCAGAGGCCAAATCCGGCGTTGTTGTAAGCGCTGATGGCATGGAACATCGCAGCCCAAAGCCGTCTGCCCGGGTCCTCGATGTCGGTAAAACCAAAGCTGTAGAGCACCACCGTGCCCAAGCCCATCACACACAGGGCCACCAGCAGGATGCTGTGGAAGGTGGGTCCGATGCCGCCAACCCCGAATTCATCAAGGGCACGGCCCTTGTCCAAACGATTGCGCAAGCCGGATCGGCCCTGCACAAACCCCTGCAGGAAGGTCGTGATCGCCATCAGTCCGAGACCACCGGTGATGATCAGGCCCGCGAGCACCACCTGGCCTGCGAAGGTCAGATCCTCTCCGATATCGATCACCGAAAGACCGGTCACAGTGATCGCAGAGGTAGCCGTGAACAGGGCCTGCCACAAACCAACGTTGGAGTTGGAGCAGAGCGGCGTCGAGAGCAGCAGGGTCGCCAGAACGATCACCAGCAGGCCCGTCACCACGGTGAACTGCGGCACCGTGAGCTGATGGCGCCAACGCTGTAGCGCCCGGACTGGATTGCTCGAAGACGGGTTCATCCCGCAAACCGTAGGTAAGGTCCGATCGATCTCGCAGCCTGCGCCAGTCGATGAATCCGATCGTTGTGCTGCTGGTGATGGCGGTGCTGATCCTGGTGGGCTCGGCTTTGGCCTCCAGTACAGAAGCCGCCATGCTGACGGTGAATCCGATTCAGGTCCACACCCTCAAGCAGCAAAAGGTGCCGGGATCACGGGCACTGGAGCGCATCAAGGCCAGGCCCGGGCGGGCCCTGGTGCTGCTGGTGGTGATCAACAACCTGTTCAACATCTCCGGTTCAATCCTGCTCGGTAGCCAGGCCAATCAGGTGTTCGGAAGCGTCGGGGGCCGCTGGGCCCTGCTGCTCTTCAACGTCGGGTTCACGGTGGCCGTGATCCTCTTCGCTGAAATCCTGCCCAAAACGATCGGCAACAGCTTCGCCATGCCGATCTCCTTGGTCTCGGCGCGCATTCTGCTGATGCTCGAGCGGCTGACTCTGCCGCTGCTGCTGGTGCTGGAGAAGCTGATGCCGGCCATCACCGCGACGAGTGAACTCACCACCAACGAACGTGAGATCCACCTGATGGCGCGCCTGGGCTCCCAGCAGGGCCAGATCGAAGCCGACGAGGCCGCGATGATCGGCAAGGTCTTTGCCCTCAACGACCTCACCGCCAGGGATCTGATGGTGTCACGGGTGGCGACCCCGTCCCTTTCAGGCGGCGCCAGCCTGGACTCGGTTCGCCAGGAGATCCTTGAGGCCGCCGATGACGCCTGGTGGGTCGTCCTGGGGGAAGAGGTGGATGAGGTGCTGGGGGTTCAAAGCCGCGAGCGAGCCATGGCTGAGCTGCTCAGCGGTGGGGGCTACCGCCTGATCAGCCAGCTCTGTGATGCGCCGCAATTCGTCCCCGAGATGATCCGCGCTGATCGGCTGCTCACCAGCTTCCGGCGCGGCGACCGCAGCTCCGTGCGGGTTGTTGTCGACGAGTTCGGGGCCTTCGTCGGCCTGGTCAGCGCCGCCGACATCCTTGGGGTGCTGGCCGGTTGGAAGCGGGTCCCCGAGGGCTAGGTATGGGCGCGGCCCTGCTGGCTGCGCTTGAGCAACCACCAATAGATCCCGCCAAACAGCGCTGCGCTAAGGGATCCCACCAGGGTGGAGCCCAGCAACAGACGGCTGGAGATCGCCAGCCCGAGCTCCCAGATGCCCCCCTGCTGAATCGCCTCAAGGGTGGGCAAGGCAGGGCCAGGACCCAGCAACCAGCAGCCAACGCTGTAGTTGAACCAGTAGAGGGGGATGTAGGTCAGGGGGTTGCTAATCCAGGTACCCGCCGCAGCCAGGATGTGGTTCCCGCGCACCAGGCTGGCCAGGGCGATGCCCAGCAAGGTCTGCAGACCGAAGATCGGGAAGCACCCCATGAACACCCCAGCCGCCAAGCCCCGGGCTTTCTGGCCGCGACTGGCCTCGTGATGCCACAGCCAGAGCAACCACTGTTTGAGGCGCTTCATCCAACCCCGAGGGCCTTGCGAGCTCACGTTCTACAGGCCGAACCAGCGGCAGACCATCCAAGGAACGGCGATGGCCATGGCAATCGTCAAGGGGAAGCCATAGCGGGAGACGTCCAAGAAGCGATAGCGACCCGGGCCATAGACCATCAGGTTGGTTTGGTAGCCAATCGGACTGAGAAAGCTCTGGCTGGCGCCGAAGAGCACCACATAAATCAAGGCCATCGGCGGTAGGCCAAGCCCCTGGGCCAACTGACCCGCGATGGGAATCAACATCGCCACCGTCGCCGCGTTGCTCATGACTTCGGTCAACGCGACGGTGAACAGGAACACCACGAGCATGGCGCCATAGACCGGCCAGCTGCTCAAGCCGAGCAACAGGGCCTGGGCCAGGGCAGAGGCCAGACCCGTTTTTTCCAGGGCAACGCTGAAGCTCGCCAGCGAGCCCAGGAGCACCAGTACATCCAGGCGCACCACCCGTTGCAGTTCACCGGCGCGCAGGCAACCGGTCACCACCATGGCCACCGTGCCCAGCAGCACGGACGCCACCAAGGGGATGATCTCAAAGCTGGGCAACAGCAGCACCAGGGCAGCAATCAGCAGCGCCACGCGCTTGCGGCTGACCGTGGGCAGGTCCTTCTCCAACTGCTCCAGGACCACCAGGTCATTACTGGCCGCCAGGCCGCGGATGGCGTCCTTGGGACCCTGCAGCAGCAGCACATCCCCCTCACGGAGTTGGGCGCGCCCGAGCCGTTCCCGCAGCACGGCATTGCCGCGCCGCAGGGCCAACACCGTGGCGTTGTAGCGCTGCCGGAAACGCAGATCGCGCAGGCAGTCACCGGCGAGGGTGGAGCCGGAGGGCAACAGCACCTCCACCATCCGCTGGCTGTTGTCCTGCTCCAGGCTGAGCGGTTGCTCCGGCGTGGGGGCCAAGACCACTGTGTGGTCCTGCTGGAGGCGCAGCAGGTCCTCGCGGCTGCAGCGCAGCAGCAGACGATCCCCGAGCATCAAGGTGCGGTCGGCCAAGGGAGGCATAAAGCGCTCCGTGCCGCGGTGCAGCTCCAGAACGTCGAGGTCAAAGCGCCGTTGCAGCCGCGTGGCGTGGAGTGACTGGCCAATGAGCTCAGAACCCAATGGAATCTTGACCTCGGTCAGGTATCCACTGCTGGAGAGGTCAGCGATCAGGTCGTCGTCATCGCGGCCCCGATCCGGCAGAAAGCGATCGGCGAGCAGCACCATCAGCGACCCGCCCAGCAGCCAGACCCCCAGACCGATCGGGGTAAAGCTGAACAAGCCAAAGCTGCCGTAGCCCAGACGGCTACTGACCTCGCTGGCCAGCAGGTTCACCGAGCTGCCCAGCAGGGTGATCGTCCCCCCGAGCACCGTGGCAAAGGACAACGGGAGCAGCACCTTCGAGGGGGAGATGCGGCGGCGTTTGCACCAGCCCTCCACCACCGGAAGCAGGCTGGCGACGATCGGGGTATTGGGGACGACCGCCGAAACGGGGCCCACCACCGCCACCATCAAGGCAATCATTCGCTTCGGGCTGCGAATGGCGTCGGAGCCGATCAAGGCGCGCAGACGATCGAGTCCCCCGCTGCGGAACAGCCCAGCGGAGATGGCGAACAGACCAGCCAGGGTGATCAGGGCAGGGCTGCCAAAACCCTCCAGGGCTTCCCGCGGCTCGATCACGTGGAAGCTGACCAGCAGGCCGGCGGCGAGCAACCCCGTGAGATCGGGCGCCAGCCAACCGGAGATGAAGAGGACCACGGAGCCCAGCAACACCACCAGCGTGATCAGGGCTCCGGGCTGCAGAGCGGCAGCAACAAGATCAGCCAAGGGAGGGGCGATCGGGTAAGGCCCTCAGCCTACAGCTCGCAAAACACGGCACACGGATCGGGAATAACAGCACAGCGAGAAAAGTTCAGCCAGAGCCGATTCTCCTAAAGGGAACTTGGCGATACCGATTCCCAAGTGCTTTACCGTGGAATCAACCCGAGCACGTCCGTTGCCCTTCAACGCCAAAACCAGATACGGGCTGCTCGCCCTGATCGAGCTCGCTGGCATCCAGGCCCAAGGAGGACGGCTACAGGTCTCGGTCATCGCGCAGCGACAGGGCATTCCCGAGCGCTACCTCGAGCAGATGATGACCAGCCTGCGCAAGGGGGGCCTGCTCAACAGCAGCCGTGGCCCCAAGGGGGGCTACCAACTGGCCCGACCCGCCGCAGACATCCGGCTGAGCGAGGCACTCGAATGCCTCGAGGGCAGGTCCGAACCGCAGCCACCGGCTCAACAGAGCCTGGAGCAGCAGGTGCTGCACTCGATTGGGACCCAACTGCAGGAACAGCGCCTGGCCCTCCTGGAGTCCACAACCCTCACGGACCTTCTCGCCCAACGGGATGCACTGCTTCAGGCGCAAGCGATGTACTTCATCTAATGGCACTCAAGTTGTTGCGGGGCGCCCGGGGAGCCCGATCAATCCAGGGCGAAAGACTCATCACCAGCAGTGGAACCACCACGAGGCCCAGCAGCAGCATCACGCCCAAAAAGTGACGGACCACCAGGGTGATGAGCGGCACCTGGACCGACTGGGGCAAGACCTGCCGGCAGTCCACGCAAACCAAGCGCGGAGGGCGCTCCTCGGTTTTGGTGAGCAAGCGCGCACCGCAGCGGGGGCAGGGCAAAAGCGGCACCCTTGGGCCCGTCCATGCTGCCAGCCAAGGCCCTGAGGCAATAAAAAAGGCCCGCCGAAGCGGGCCCATCGAGCAGAGCTCAGAGGATCACTTCGCCGAAGCGAAATCGGGGTAAGCCTCCATGCCGTGCTCACCGATGTCGAGACCTTCGATCTCTTCCTCCTCAGTGACGCGGATGCCGCCGAAGAGGCCGCCGATCACGGACCAAGCAATCCAGCAGGTGACCAGGGTCCAGATGGCGTAGGCCGCACAGCCCAGGGCCTGAATGCCGAGCTGGCTGAAGCCGCCGCCATTGAAGAGGCCAAGGCCTGCAGAACCGACGTCCATGCCATCAACGCCCCAGAGGCCGATGACGAGGGTGCCCCAGACGCCGCACACACCGTGGACGGAGAAGGCGCCGACGGGATCGTCAATGCCAGAGGCATCCAGTGCGGAGACTGCGAAGACAACGATGATGCCGCCGACGGCACCAGCGACCCAGGAGCCCACCAGGGTCATGTTGCCGCAACCGGCAGTGATGCTCACCAGACCGGCCAGGATGCCGTTGATGATCATCGTCAGGTCGGGCTTGCCAGAAGTCAGGGTGGAGACGATGGTGGCAGCGATGGCGCCACCGGCAGCCGCCAGGGTGGTGGTCACAGCCACGTAGGGCACGTACTGGTCCATCGCCAGCTCAGAGCCGGGGTTGAAGCCGTACCAGCCGATCCAGAGGATCAGGGCACCCAGGGTTGCAATCGACATGTTGTGGCCGGGGATGGCCTGGGGCTTACCGCCCACGAACTTGCCGATGCGGGGGCCAAGCAGCATGGCGCCCACCAGGCCGGCCCAAGCACCCACGGAGTGGACGATCGAGGAGCCAGCGAAATCAATGAAACCCAGCTCGCTCAGCCAGCCGCCATTCCACTGCCAGGAACCGGAGACCGGGTAGATAACAGCAGTCAGAACCAGCGCGAAGATCACGAACTCGCCGAACTTGACGCGCTCAGCCACGAGGCCAGAAACGATCGTGGCGGCGGTGCCGGCGAAGGCAGCCTGGAACAGGAAGTCAACGGTGGGAACCAAGGCTCCCTCGGTCACCATCTCAGCGGTGACGGTGGGGTCAAAGAAGAGGCCGTTGAAATAAAGCCAGCCATCCACCAGGGATCCGCCGTACATCAGCGAATAACCGATGAACCAGTAGGCGGTCACCGCGAGGGCGAACACGAACAAGTTCTTGGCAAGGATGTTGACGGCGTTCTTCTGGCGACACATCCCGGCTTCGACCATGGCGAAACCGGCGTTCATGAAGATCACCAGGATCGTGGCCACCAGGAGCCACATGTTGTTGGCCAGGAACGCTGCGTTGAGCTCGGGGAGCTCAGCGGCGCGGGCCGAAAGGTTGAACACGCCCAGGCCGAAAAGAGCCAGAGGCACACAAGCCAGCCAGGTCAGCGAACGGCCGGAGGACAGTCCTCGCACCTTGCGGAGCAGAAGCTGAGGAGCCTCCAGCAAGCTCGCTTCCTGCAGGCTCTTCGACCGAGGCCGAGAGACAGGAGAAGCAACAGTCATCAAAAAGCAGTCGCTGGGTGGATGACGGATTACCGCCATTAGGTGCCAATGTTCCGCATCACAGACCACAGTCAAGGTTGCATTCGCTACCAATTCGCAAGTCCATCAGGAATTGCGCTAAGGCAGCAGAAGGAATGTGAAGAAAAAACGTTCAACGGGCCACAGTAACTATTACAAAAAAGACAAAAAAGAGGCTTTTGTTCACTCTGAACATTCTTCATCCGCTAGAATGCTGCAGAAGGACAAAACGTTGAGTGAGCCCCCTTTGGGCCTGGCTCCACCGGAAGTAGCCCACCGCGAGGCGAAGCAACGCTCCTTCCCACGAAGCGGACAACCAGCCAACCCTTCGAGGCCCGATGACCACCATGAGCAAACTCCAGTACCGCGGCGTCACCTACGACAACGCCAACCACGAACAGCCCACCAGCGCTCCCGTTGAGCACGCCTACCGCGGCCAACATTTCGAAGCGCCCCTCCGTCACGAAGCGGCTTCAGTCGACACCACTGTCGATCTGCAGTACCGCGGGCATCACTACAACCACCGTCAGGCCGAGGCCGCTTCCCAGGTCAACCAAGGCTGATTCCGCCCCAAAACCAAGGCTTTTGGTTTTGGTTCGTATTGATACATCAGCGTCCAACGCCTCCCCCTCCAATAGGGGGAGGTTTTTTTGTGGGCCATGGACATCACCCTGACGTCCGTAGGAGAGAGCTACAACCTCAAGCACCGCACGGTGATGGGGATGCTTTGGCTGCAAACCCACTTCGCCGATGAAACCTGGGACTTGATCTGCTCAGGACAGGTCAATCTCAACCGCCAGAGCAGCGAGACCCTCTACAACGACGCCACCGCCGCAGGAGTCAGCGTGTCCATGCTCCCAAGCGTTGTCTGCTCCTAACCGGCGCTCCTGCGCTGTTGCATCCAGCGCAGTGAGGTCCAAGTCAGGAAGACCAACACCAGGGGGAGAGCTGCCACCAAGACGAACAAGCGGAATTCATCAATACCCGGAGCTGCCGTACTGCTGAGAATCTGCTCAACCAAATAGAGGCCGTAGGCGCCAAGCAAGAGCCACCCCTCAAGGCGATTGATCACGCCGCCACTCCAGAAAATCGGCAGGCAGGCCAAGGTCGTCAGCACCATCACTGGGAAATCACGGCGCAACAGTTCAGGGCTGACCAACAGTCCGTTCTGACCCGAGACCAGGGCGCACAGACCCAGGATCAAGAGCTGGTTGAGCAGGTTGCTGCCCACCACGTTGCCGATGGCAAGATCCGCCTTACCCCGGTAAGCCGCCACCAGGGACGTCACCAGTTCAGGCATCGAGGTGCCAGCCGAAACGATTGTCAGACCGATCACCGCCTCACTCACCCCGAGGGTCTGGGCCGCAGCGATGGCGCCTTTGATCAGAACCTGGGAGCCCACCACCAGCAACACCAGACCCAGGGCCAATTTGACGATGGCCACGGGTGTGGTGGAGGCCCCTTCCGCATCAATGTCATCAAGACCGTCCTCGTGGTCTTCCCGCGCCGAGCGCACCTCCCAGACCAGTGTGATCACCAGTGCCGTCAAAAGAGCCAGACCCGCAACCCAGGAGAAGCTCCCGGATGAGGCCATCGCCCAGGTGGCCATCGACACAGCGATGAGCAGCGGCACATCCCGCCGCACCAAGCGACTACGAACGCGTAGGGAGGTAATGGCCGCGCTGGCGCCCAACACCACCATCACGTTGAAGATGTTGGAGCCCAGAACGTTGCTAACGGCAATCGAGTCCCCGCCGGAATTTCCCTGCAGGGTCGAGAGCAAGCTCACAAACAGCTCAGGGGCGCTGGTGCCAAAGGCAACGACCGTCAGGCCGATGACGATCTGAGGAATGCCCAGCAGCAAAGACAGGGCTACCGCGCCGGCCACAAACAACTCGCCCCCGCCAAAGAGGAGCAAGATGCCCGCGACGATCTCCAGAAAGGTGAGGGCGTCAGGCATGGCCAGCAGCGGACTGGCCCCAATTGTGCACAGAACAGCCGAAATGTCTTCAGGCCGTTACCCCGGCACGGCCGGAGCCGCGGGCGGCGGGGCGACCGCTGGAGCAGGGGCGACGCTGGCCGGCTCAGCTTTCTCTGGAACCACCTCTTGGGGTTCTTCCACGGGGGTGGGTTCGGGGTTGGGTTCGGTCTCAGGACCGATCACGTCAATGGAGACCCGCTGGACCAAAAGGCGGTAGCGGAATTTTTGCGTCCTGTTGATGAAGTCCTGAACCGCCGCAACCTGTTTCGGGGTGGGCAGGTTGGGGCGACTCACCCGAACTGCCGCCTTGATCAAAGGGGGGTTTTGCGTCCAATCGATCTTGACGTCGGTGAGTTCCGAATCCCGCCCCAAGGTGATGGTGCGTTGGCGCAGGCTCTCGGTGATGGCCCGCTCGACCTCCTGAAGGGCCTGACGCTGTTGGGCTTGTCCCAGCAGCGTCACAAAGCCACCGGTCAGCGGAATCAGCAGCAGTCCCGTCAGGAGCAGGCTCACCAGACCCATCTGACTGCGGAAGAGCTGCTGGCGCAGGCTGGCCTGGGTGGCCACCAAGGTGAGCAATCCCCCCGAGAGAATGCCCAGCAGGTTGGCGGCAAACAGCAGGGCTGCTCCCCTGGCCGGTTCCCACTGCTGAAGCGACAGCAACAGGCCCAGGACACAGACCGGAGGCACCAAGGCCACCGCAATCGCCGTGCCTGCAACGGATGACACCGCCTCCGGCTTGAGGCGGCCGTAGGTCGCGATCGACCCCGCCACCAAAGCAATGCCCAAATCCAGCAGGTTCGGCGTGGTGCGCCCCAGGACCTCATCGCCCAGAACCGGCAGGTTGGCCACCCAACCCAGGGCCGCTGAGGTCAGCACCGTGATGCCGACGCCCACGGCCAGGGTCAGCAACGCACGGCCCACCAGGGCCAGTCGTCCCTCCAGGATCGCGAAGGAGGCACTGCGCAGGGGCAGGATCCAGGGGGCAATCAACATTGCCCCGATCACCACCGCGGCGCTGTCCGCCAACAGTCCCAGGGTGGCGATCAGGCTCGCCGCAACCGTGAGCACCACATAGGACTGATCCAGGCGGGCTTCCCGCTCAAAGCTGGCCTCCAGGAACGCCAGGGGTGTGGGCTCGCCCATGGCTCGCGCAAAGTCCTGGGCTCAGGATGACCGATTCGCTAACGCCCTGCCGGCAAAGCCCCAATCGATTCGGCTCAGACGTAGCGTTTTGGCCCCATTAACAGTGGTCATGACCCCGGCGTCGACGTCCCAACGTGCGTCAAGTTTTCGCCTGCTGAATCAGATCAGCACCAACAACATCAAAGGGGATCTCTTTGGCGGCGTCACGGCCGCTGTGATCGCCCTACCGATGGCCCTGGCCTTCGGCGTCGCCTCAGGAGCCGGGGCAGCGGCCGGCCTCTGGGGTGCGGTGCTGGTGGGCCTGTTCGCAGCCCTCTTTGGCGGAACCCCCAGCCTGATCTCCGAACCCACCGGTCCCATGACCGTGGTGATGACGGCCGTGATCGCGAGCTTGACGGCCCGCAATCCCGAGCACGGGCTCGCCATGGCCTTCACCGTTGTGATGCTGGCCGGCCTCTTCCAGATCGCCTTCGGTCTGCTGCGGCTCGGTCGCTACATCACCCAGATGCCCTACACGGTCATCTCGGGCTTCATGAGTGGGATCGGCCTGATCCTGATCATCCTGCAGCTGGGACCCTTCCTCGGTCAGGCCAGCCCGAAGGGCGGCGTCATGGGCACCCTCAACAACTTGCCCCAGCTGCTGGCCAACGCCCGGCCCACCGAGATCACCCTGGCCGTGGTGACAATGGCCATCCTCTGGTTGACCCCGGCGGCCGTCAAAAAAGTGGCCCCACCCCAGCTGATTGCCCTGGTGGTGGGGACGCTGCTCTCGATCACCGTCCTGGGCGGCGGGGGCGGCGAGGAAATTCGCCGCATCGGCGAGATCGCTTCCGGCTTCCCCGCTCTGCAGATTCCCCACTTTGAGCTGGGCGAATTGCAGTTGATGTTTGTCGACGCAGCCGTGCTGGGCATGCTGGGCTGCATCGATGCCCTGTTGACCTCGGTGGTGGCCGACAGCATCACCCGCACCGAGCACAACTCCAATAAAGAACTCATCGGTCAGGGCCTCGGCAACCTCGCCTCCGGCCTCTTCGGTGGCCTGCCCGGCGCCGGCGCCACCATGGGCACCGTGGTCAACATTCAGAGCGGCGGCCGCAGTGCCCTCTCTGGCATCAGCCGTGCCCTGATCCTGATGGTGGTGATCCTCGCCCTCACCGGCGTCGCCGCCCAGATCCCCCAGGCCGTCCTCGCCGGCATCGCCCTGAAGGTGGGTGTCGACATCGTCGACTGGGGCTTTATCAGGCGCGCTCACCGCATCTCGATCAGCGGCGCACTGATCATGTATTTGGTGATCGCCCTCACGGTCCTCGTGGATCTGATCGCCGCCGTGGGCGTGGGCGTCTTCATCGCCAACATCCTCACGATCGACAAGATGAGCGCCCTGCAGAGCAAGAGCGTCAAGTCGATCAGCACCGGTGACGGCGACCTCGAGATCAGTGATGAAGAGCGTCAACTCCTCGACGACGCCCGCGGTCAGGTCCTGCTCTTCCAACTCAACGGGGCGATGATCTTCGGCGTCGCCAAGGCGATCGGCCGCGAGCACAACGCCATTGGTGACTGCCGCGCCGTCGTCTTTGACCTAACTGAGGTCTCTCACCTCGGCGTCACGGCAGCCCTGGCGGTGGAGAACGCCGTGGAGGAAGCGATCGAGAAGGGCCGCGAGGTCTTTGTGGTCGGAGCGAGCGGAACCACCAAGCGCCGCCTCGAGAAGCTGGGGCTCTACAAGAAACTCCCCGCGGAGCGCACCGGCCTGGACCGTCGCCTGGCTCTGCAACAGGCCGTCAGCGCCATCACCTGATCCATGGCCTGGCATCCCCATCTCTGGCATCCGATCACCCAAGTGGCGCGCAGCGACGCGCCGGCTCGGGTGGTGAGAGCCCAGGGTTCCGTTCTTCAGCTCGAAGACGGCAGGGAGCTAATCGATGCCATCAGCAGTTGGTGGGTCACCCTCCATGGCCACGCCGAACCCAGCGTTGCTGAAGCCATCGGGCGGCAGGCGCAGCAGCTGGAGCAGGTGATCTTTGCCAACTTCAGCCACAGCCCTGCGGAAGAACTCGCCAGCCGCCTTAGCGCCCTGAGCGGCCTCGAGCGTTTGTTTTTCTCCGACAACGGCTCCAGTGCCGTTGAGGTCGCCTTGAAGATGGCCTGGCAGTGGTGGCGCAATCAGGGCAGTGAACGCCGCCAACTGATCGCCTTCGAGGGGGCCTATCACGGCGACACCTTTGGAGCGATGGCCGTGGGGGATCGCTCGGTCTTCACCGAAGCCTTCGAGGAGCTGCTCTTCGATGTCACCCGACTGCCCTGGCCCGCCACCCACTGGGGTGACGAGCAGGTGGAGGAGCGGGAGGAAGCCGCCCTCGCGGCCCTCAGGGAGGCGCTTCAAACACCCACCGCAGCCCTGATTGTCGAGCCCTTGATCCAGGGGGCCGCAGGGATGCGCATGGTGCGGCCGCAGTTTCTAAAAGCGGTGGCCGAACAAGTGCAAGCCAGTGGAGCCCTGCTGATTGCCGATGAAGTGATGACCGGCTTTGGCCGGACGGGAGCACTGTTCGCCTGCCAACGGGCCGGGATTCGACCGGATCTTGTGGCCCTCTCCAAAGGTCTCACCGCTGGTTTTTTACCGATGGCCGTGACCTTGGCCAGTGAACGGATCTACGCCGGCTTCATCAGCGACAGCGAACCCACGGCAACCTTCTTCCACGGCCACAGCTTCACCGCCAATCCCCTCGGTTGTGCCGCTGCTCTGGCCAGCCTCGATCTGCTGGAGGCCAACCCCGAGCGTTACCGGGACTTTGAGGCGCGCCACACCCCCCACCTGGCGGCCCTCGCCCAGCACCCGAAGGTGCTTCGGCCTCGCTGCACAGGAACCGTGGCGGCCTTCGAGCTGGACGCTGGCCAGACCAGTTATCTCAACCCGATTGGGAAAACGGTTCAGCGCCACTGCATCGATCAAGGCGTCTACCTGCGGCCGCTGGGCAACGTCGTCTATCTCTTGCCCCCGCTCTGCACCAGCACCGACCAACTGGAGCGCTGCTACGGCGCCCTGCAGTCATGCCTCGATGCCCTCTAGGCAGGCGGGAAGTAGCGAACGAGGGTAAAAACGCGGCTGTGTTGAGCATTGAGGGCCTCCCGCATGTTCAAGCCGCGCTGGTTGAGCAGCAGATGATCAAAACGGCGCCTGGGAATCGCCATGGGCATCACGATCGTGAATTGACTCCCGGGGCAGCGGGCCTCCTCCTCGGCCACGAACTGGGCAAAGGGATCGATCAAGGAGGCGAAGGGACTCTCCAGCAGGCGCAACTCAAATTGAGGCGCATCGCCCACCAGTCGATGCCAGCGCAGGCGCAAGGCCTCGAAATCGTCCTCGGGTTCACAGACCCAGACGCCGATCACGCGATCAGACACCTGGGCCGCATAGCGCAGGGCCTCCAGGGTCGGACGGCTCCAGGAGGCCAACCAAACGATGCTCTGGTTCTCCAAGGGATCGCGCCGATCTGGCCAGGGGACTGAGCAGTCCTCCCCTGGTTTCAGCTCAATCGCCTCATAGACCCGCTTGTAGCGGCGCCCAATGCCGGCCAAGCCCCAGACCAGCAGGGGGAGAAGCAGCACCACGATCCAGGCGCCCTCGTCAAATTTGCTGACGACAATCACGGCAAACACCACCCCGGTGGTGAACGCTCCGAGAGCGTTCAGCGCTAGGCGGCCGCTCCACCCCTGGCCCCGCCGCACCCACCAGTGCTTGACCAGGCCCGCCTGGGACAGGGTGAAGGCCAGGAACACCCCCAAGGCGTAGAGATTGATCGCGACATTGGTGTTGCCGCGGCAGACCACGATCACCAGGGCTGAGACCAACAGCAATAGGCCGATGCCGTTCTGGAACACCAGACGATCCCCCAACCAAGCCATCTGGCGAGGCAGGTAGCGGTCCTTGGCCAGCAGTGCCGCCAGCCGGGGGAATCCAGCGAAGGCGGTGTTTGCCGCCAAGCCCAGGATCAACAACGTGCTGATCTGCAGGAACCAATAGAGAGGATTTCCGAGACCGAACACCCGCAGACCGATCTGGGCCAGAACGGTGCGATCGGCATTGGGGGCAATCCCGTAGAGATAGGCCAAACCGCTGACGGCCAGAAACAGCAGCGCCAGCAACACACCCATCACCAGCAGCGTGGCCTGGGCCCGGCGGGCCGAGGGCTCACGGAACACCTTCACCCCGTTGGCAATCGCTTCAATGCCGGTCATCGCCGAGCAACCGGCGCTGAAGGCCCGAAGAATCAAGAACAGGCCCAAGGGCTCCAGGGCTGCGATCGCCGGCGGTGCGTCCGGGCGAAAGCCATGGGCAAACACGATGTTCTGCAGACCAAACAGGGCCAGCAGCGCCACCATCACCACAAAGGCGTAGGTCGGCACAACAAACAGGCGACCGGCCTCCTTCAGACCCCGCAAATTGGCCCAACCCACCAGCGCCAACAGCAGCAGCGAGAGGCTGGTCTCATGGGCCAGAAGCCCTGGAAGCAGAGAGCTCAGGGCCTGGGCCGCCGCCATCAAGCTGACCGCAGCGGTCAGGGTGTAATCCACCAGCAGTGCCGCCGCCGCCGCCAACCCCGCCCAGGCGCCGAGGTTCTCCCGGGCGACCACATAGGAGCCTCCCCCCTCGGGGTAGGCCTGAATCGCCTGGCGATAGGAGAGCACCACAATCGCGATCAAGCCGACGATGCAGGCCGTGATCGGCAGGGACAGACCCAGGGCACCGCTGCCGGCCAGGAGCAAGACCCCCAGGGCGGCCTCCGTCGCATAGGCCACCGAGGAGAGGGCATCCGAGGAGAGGATCGGCAGCGCAATCAGGCTCGGCAGCCGCTGCGCATCCGATTCCCTGCGCAGCAGAGGACGCCCCAAAAGACGACGGGCAAACGAAAGCAACCCTGTGGCGCGCGGCTGGCCTCACCATGCCCAGATCTGCCCTTGCTGGCAGCCCATGGGCCGTGCCATGACAAAGACACCCCATCCGGGGGAGTCCATGCGCTCGAGCCTCAACGACCTACTGGAACAACTGGTGCTGCGGGGGTGGGCCAAGCTTGACCTTCCCGCCGGGGTTCCCAAAGTCACGCCCGATTGCCCCTGGTGGAGCATCGACCTGGGCCCAGTGACGACCGTTTCACTCCACCCGTGGTCCAACGGGCTCTTGGAGTTCAGCATCTGCGTCCTGATCGATGCTGAAGAGCAAATCCAGTCCTATGAACTGGAGTGCAATGCCATGCCCGTCCCGGTGGCCTTGATCAACTGGTGGGGGGGACTGGAGATCGCCCTAGAACAGAGCGAAGCACTGAAAAACCAGCTGATCGCCGCCTGGGATCAAGAGATCAGCGCAGGCGGCGAGTTGCCCTGATCAACCGAAGCGGCGGCGGCCGTCATTGAAGCTGGAGAAGCTGGTGACCTCACCCCGGCGCGCCTCAGCGCCAGCGGTTTGAGCCAGTTTCCAGACATTGCGGCTGATGCGCCTAGCCCGCAGGCCGCCCCGCTCCACCTCGGCGCTGCCGGGACGGGCACCCATCAAATAAGTCACCTCTGCCGTCGACAGGGGCGCACCCGTTTGCAGGGCCAACTGGGTGAGCTCCAGGCGCTGGCGCAGGGAGGCGACATCACAGGCGCCACCGTCCTCGGACTCGTTCCAGACCCAGGGAAGCTCCCCTTGGGCCGCAAGCTTCTGCATCAGGCTCATGCTGACCAGAGCCAAAGCCTGGTCAGCATTGAGATCGCCGCCGTCTTGAACGGGAGCAGCGCCCTTCGCGGAGGCAGAAGGGGCAGAGCGCTTAGCAGCCACGGGAAGTCCTGCAGGGATGGCCGGACGGTACCGGCTCTCGCCCGGGGCGCAAGACCCCAGAGACCGGCGGACATCAACTGCGGCGCAACCAATCCGGGGCCTGCCCAAACCAATCACCGAGATCGCCTGGATCCTCCGGATCAGGCCGGAAGGCCGCTCCAGGGTCCACCTCGCCCAAATCCAATTCCGCCATCAAGCGATCGAGCCCCTGACTGGAGGCGGCCTGCTGGCGGCGCCGGGCCTGGCGCAACCAAGCCGCTACGGCATGGTCGCGATCGGCAAATTTTTGGAGGTAGATGCGTTCCTGCAACGACACCGCCTGGTCGGCGCCAATGCGGTGGACGATGTTCTGAAGACGGAGCCTGGTGGACGGTGTGAGCATGACCAACGCACCGCGAATGAAGCCGTGTTAGCCAGGCCTCCCAGAGCGGTTGTGGCCTTCGCCACCGTTTTGCGCCCAGGTCATCGTGCGGAAACACAGCGGTAGAGCGGTAAGATCGCCGCGCTCCTCCCGCTGACCAGCAGAGGACCTCAACGTCTGTAGGGAGCAGCCCGACCCCTTGATTGAACGCAATCCCAGGCGACGAACTGCATCGGTGCAGATCACTGGCACCGACCTGGGATTCAGCGGCAGCGGCACCTCTTTGGATGAGCTGCACCCATCGGCCGCCAGCTGTGTCATCACGACCGACAGCGAAGCGCGGCTGGTCAGCCAGGCCAGCGCAGTCGAATCCATCGAGCTGCGGACCTACGTCTTTCTCGATTCACTCCAGCCCCAACTCGCCACCTACATGGGGACGGTGAGCCAGGGCTTCCTGCCCATCCCAGGCGATGCCTGCCTCTGGCTTGAGGTTTCCCCTGGCATGGCCGTGCACCGGGTGACGGACATCGCCCTCAAAGCCAGCACGGTGCGCCTGGGCCAGATGATCGTGGAGCGGGCCTTTGGCTCCCTCGCGCTGTATCACCGCGACCAGAGCAATGTGCTCCACTCCGGCGATGTCGTCCTTGAAGCCATCGGCAGCAGCGTCGAGCAGCGCACCCGCTGCAGCGTGACCTGGACCGAGGTCATCCGGGCGATCACCCCCGACCACGCCGTGCTGATCAACCGTCAGAACCGGCGCGGCTCGATGATTCAGGCCGGCATGAGCATGTTCATCCTGGAGACCGAACCGGCCGGCTATGTCCTGCTGGCCGCCAACGAAGCGGAAAAGTCCAGCAACATCACCGTGGTCGACGTCAAGGCCGTCGGCGCCTTCGGCCGACTGACCCTGGCCGGCTGGGAAGGGGACGTCAACGAAGCCGCTGCTGCTGCGATGCGGGCCGTCGAGCAAATCAACCGGCGCTCTGCCCGCTGAGTCAGCGCAGACCGAAGATTTGCTTCAACCCAGGGGCCAAGGCACGGGCCGCTTTACCCCGGGAGCCCAGTTTGTCCTTGAGGTGTTGCCCCATCTGGGCATAGGTCAGTCCTGCTTCCCGCACCCAGAAGATCGGGTCATAGCCGCCCCCTTGCCCCTGCGGGCTACTGAGAATCTCGCCGCGGCAGATCCCCTGGGACTCGAGCACAGGATTGCCCTCGGGATCGGAGAGCACCATGGCGCTGTTAAAGCTGCCGCTGCGGTAGGGGGTCGTTCCCAGTTCCTCCAGTAGGCGTTGAATGCGCTCGGGATCGGTGGCGGCATAGCGGGCTGAATACAGCCCAGGCGCACCACCCAGGGCATCAACCTCCAAACCAGAGTCATCAGCCAGGGCCCACTGGCCCGTGAGCCGGGCCACGCTGGAGGCCTTCAGCCGAGCGTTCTCGAGATAGGTGGTACCCGTTTCTTCGATCTCGAGTCCCTCGGGCTGCTGACGCACCTCGAGCGCAACGGCATCGAGCATCGCTTGGATCTCGGCCACCTTGTAGGGGTTGCCACTAGCAATCACCAAGATCGGCTGGGGCGTGCCAGATCGCATCCAATGACACCAGGGGCCGCCATTGTGCCGCCTAAGGGGGTGAGGCAGGTTGGGTTGAACATTCCACCCCAGACAAATCCAGGGGCACCTGCCTCCCTCAAACCGTAGGGATCCCGCCCCGCTCGCGCAATGGCACTGATGCCAGATGTGTGCACCACGGAACAGTTCGAACGCGGCCACCTAGCGTCAAACGGCAGCCCCTCTCTGCAGGTTCGTCCATGGACACCAGCCTGGTCCTGCAGAACCTATTAACACCACCGGTTCTGTTCTTTTTCCTCGGTGTTTTTGCCGTGCTCTTGGGCTCGGACCTGGAGATCCCCGCACCCCTACCCAAGCTCTTTTCGCTGTATCTCTTACTGGCGATTGGCTTTAAAGGGGGCCTTGAGCTACAGCACAGCGGCATCAGCGGGCAAGTTCTGCCAACCATTGCAGCGGCGATCTTGATGTCGCTGGTCGTTCCCCTCTATTCCTTTGGGGTACTGCGCTTGAAGCTCGACCGGTTCAATGCGGCGGCCATTGCTGGGACCTACGGCTCCATTTCAGCGGTGACGTTTATTACCGCCGAAAGCTTTCTCGAAACCCAACACCTCCAGCACGACGGCTTCATGGTCGCCGCCCTGGCCTTAATGGAGTCGCCAGCCATCATTGTTGGCCTGCTCCTGGTGAAGTTGGCAGGCCCGCAGGAGAACCCCAACAGCGAAGGAATGCGCTGGGGGGCCGTCCTGCACGAATCCCTGCTGAATGGCTCGGTCTACCTGCTCGTCGGCAGCCTGCTCGTGGGTTTCCTCAGTGCAGGCCAGAGTCCGAGCAGCGTTGAAAAGATGCTGCCCTTCACCGACAAGTTGTTCTACGGCGCCCTCAGCTTTTTCCTGCTGGACATGGGGATCGTCGCCGCCCAGCGAATCCGTGATCTCCAAGCGGCAGGAAGCTTCTTGATCGGCTTCGCCCTGCTGATGCCGCTTTGCAATGCCCTGATTGGCACCTTGATTGCCCGAGGTCTGGGACTGGGGCCGGGCAATGCCCTGCTCTTTGTTGTGTTGTGTGCCAGTGCCTCCTACATCGCGGTGCCTGCGGCGATGCGCATGACCGTGCCTGAGGCCAATCCGAGCTTCTACATCTCAACGGCACTGGGGTTGACCTTCCCCTTCAACATCGTGATCGGCATCCCCCTGTACATGGCGCTGATCAATCGCCTCCTTCCCTCCGCAAGCTGACGTCATGAAACGGGTTGATGTCGTGGTGAGTGAGCGAGAGCTCGGACCCATCCTCAAAGCAATTGAGGTGGCGGGTGCAGCGGGTTACTCGGTGATGAAGCACGTCACAGGGAAAGGACCCCATGGATCCGTTTCAGAAGCGATGGACTTCAGCGGCCTTGGCGCCAATGCCCACGTCGTGACGTTTTGCGAGCCCGAGGTTGTGGAGCAACTGCGAACCAAGCTCAAACCGCTGCTCGATTACTACGGCGGAGTGGCCTACGTCTCCGAGGCAGAAATGCTCTAACTGCAGTGCTTTTGGAGACACCCAGAGGCGTCGCAACCGCCTGCTAGAGAAGCATCTCCAAAGTTTTGTGAGGCACTGATGAGCACCGCTTATCAATGACTGTGGTGACGGTAATCGCGATTCAGCGCCAAATGTCTTGACTTACGGATCGTTGCCGAAGCATGGTTGCTGGCGAACATTCCACCCCTCCTCCAGGAGCAGGTAATGGCTAACGAAACCATGGGCATCGCCCTCGGCATGATCGAGACCCGGGGTCTGGTCCCCGCGATCGAAGCCGCTGACGCCATGACCAAGGCCGCCGAAGTGCGCCTGGTCGGTCGCGAATTCGTGGGCGGCGGTTACGTCACCGTTCTGGTGCGCGGCGAAACCGGTGCTGTGAACGCTGCCGTTCGCGCTGGCGCCGATGCCTGCGAGCGCGTGGGTGATGGCCTGGTTGCCGCCCACATCATTGCTCGCCCCCACCGTGAAGTGGAGCCTGCTCTCAACAGCAGCGCTGGCTTCGTTGGTTCGAAGGACTGAGGACTGAGCTAGGCCTCTAAAGGTCACTCATCTCTCTGACTTATTTCCCTCGACCCACTCGGAGATTCTCCATGGCTAAGAAGTACGACGCTGGGGTTAAGGAGTACCGCGACACGTATTGGACTCCTGACTACGTACCCCTCGACACCGACCTGCTGGCTTGCTTCAAGTGCACCGGCCAGGAAGGCGTTCCCAAGGAAGAAGTTGCAGCTGCTGTTGCCGCTGAATCTTCTACCGGCACCTGGTCCACTGTGTGGTCCGAGCTCCTCACCGACCTCGACTTCTACAAGGGCCGTTGCTACCGCATCGAAGACGTTCCTGGCGACAAGGAATCCTTCTATGCGTTCATCGCCTACCCCCTCGATCTGTTCGAAGAGGGTTCCGTCACCAACGTTCTGACCTCCCTGGTCGGCAACGTCTTCGGTTTCAAGGCACTGCGCCACCTGCGCCTGGAAGACATCCGCTTCCCGATGGCGTTCATCAAGACCTGCATGGGTCCCCCGAACGGCATCGTGGTCGAGCGCGACCGTATGAACAAGTACGGCCGTCCTCTGCTGGGTTGCACCATCAAGCCGAAGCTCGGCCTGAGCGGTAAAAACTACGGCCGTGTCGTCTACGAATGCCTCCGCGGCGGTCTGGACTTCACCAAGGACGACGAGAACATCAACTCTCAGCCTTTCCAGCGCTGGCAGAACCGTTTCGAGTTCGTTGCCGAAGCTGTGAAGTCCGCTGAGCAGGAGACCGGCGAGCGTAAGGGTCACTACCTGAACTGCACCGCCGCCACCCCTGAGCAGATGTACGAGCGGGCCGAGTTCGCCAAGGAACTCGGGCAGCCGATCATCATGCACGACTACATCACGGGTGGCTTCACCGCCAACACCGGTCTTGCACACTGGTGCCGTAAGAACGGCATCCTGCTGCATATCCACCGCGCCATGCACGCGGTGATCGACCGTCACCCCAAGCACGGCATCCACTTCCGCGTTCTCGCCAAGTGCCTGCGTCTCTCCGGTGGTGACCAGCTGCACACCGGCACCGTGGTCGGCAAGCTCGAGGGCGACCGTCAGTCCACCCTCGGCTACATCGACCAGCTGCGCGAATCCTTCGTTCCCGAAGATCGCAGCCGCGGTAACTTCTTCGACCAGGATTGGGGCTCCATGGGCGGCGTGTTCGCCGTGGCCTCCGGCGGTATCCACGTCTGGCACATGCCTGCCCTGGTGAGCATCTTCGGCGACGACTCGGTGCTCCAGTTCGGTGGTGGTACCCACGGTCACCCCTGGGGTTCTGCTGCTGGTGCTGCCGCTAACCGCGTGGCACTGGAAGCCTGCGTCAAAGCCCGTAACGCCGGTCGCGAGATTGAGCGCGAAGGCCGCGACATCCTCATGGAAGCCGCGAAGCACAGCCCCGAGCTGGCCATCGCCCTCGAGACCTGGAAGGAAATCAAGTTCGAGTTCGACACCGTCGACAAGCTCGACGTCAACTGATTTCGAAGCGATTGGGAATCGGAGTCAACATCCGTTGGCTCCATCCCATTCAGTGATCGGAACAGGACATCGAACCAAATCAAGGTTCATTCATTCCATCCATCTCAAGGAACCCCATGCCTTTCAAGAGCACCGTGGGTGACTACCAAACAGTCGCCACCCTGGAGACCTTCGGCTTCCTCCCGCCGATGACCCAGGACGAGATCTACGACCAGATCGCGTACATCATTGCCCAGGGTTGGAGCCCGCTCGTTGAGCACGTCCACCCCAGCCGCTCCATGGCCACCTACTGGTCCTACTGGAAGCTGCCCTTCTTCGGTGAGAAGGATCTGAGCGTCATCGTGAACGAGCTCGAAGCTTGCCACCGCGCTTACCCCGACCACCACGTGCGTCTCGTGGGCTACGACGCCTACACCCAAAGCCAAGGCGCTTGCTTCGTGGTGTTCGAAGGCCGCTGATTAGCTGCCTTCTAAAAGTTGTGGTCTCGATTCACCTCGAGACCACTCCTTCTTTTACTCATTAACTATCTGACTGCGATTTTTCGCATTCAGATTTCAAGCATTCCGATGCCGTGTTGACGCAAATCAACGGCTTCGTTAATGCCATCCAGTCATTCCATACACCGGGCGGACATGGCCACTAAATCGAGTCGCGAAGCAGCCCTTGAGCGCCGCAAGGCCCTCACCGACGGCGGCAAGAAAGCCACCGGTCGCTACGGCAGCGGTGGCGGTCGCGTCCGCAGTGTCGCGGATGCCCGTCCGACCCGGACCAACGCCGCTCCAAGTTCCACACCGCGTCCCGCCGCAGCCGAGGCTCCCGCAGCCGCTCCGGCGCCTACCCGTCAGCTGTCCGCCCCCAGCAGCCACCGTTCCTCCGCTGGCAAGCGCGTTTCGAACCCCAGCCGCGATCTGGTGCTGTCCCGTCGCGAGGCCATGACCCGCGGCGGCAAGCGTGCCGACACCTCGAAGGACCGCACCCGCACCGACGTCGCCAAGGAAGCCCCGATGGCCGCATCGGCACCGGCTGCTGAGCACAAGTGCAAGTGCCAAGAGACGACCAGCGATACCTCCTCTTCCCGTTCCGCCAGCCTCTCCCTCAGCACTGAGCGTCCCTCCAGCTCCTCCCGTGCTGCCGCAGCCAATCGCCCCGCAGCCCGCAAGGGCACGGCTGTCCACAACGCCAGCCGGGCACTTGTCCTGGCGCGCCGAGAAGCCCTGAGCAAGCGCGGCAAGTCCGCGAGCACGGCGGCCAAGTCCGGTGCAGCTGCTGTGGCCCGTCAGATCAACCCCGACCTCAGTGCCCGTGAGCTGGCGCAAAAGGTGCGTGAGCTCAAGAGCAAAACCGGTTCTGCGGGTACGGCTCGCAACAGCGGAACCCGCCCCAGTGGGCCCAATCGCCATGGCGCCAAGCAAGCCGCAGCCGCGGATGCCGCCTGGAAGGTGGGTGTGAGCGAGACCCTCTCTGGTCAGACCGTCACCGGCACCCAGGCCAACCGCTCGGCGAAAACCACCGGTAACGAAGCGGCCACCTGCCGTTCGATCACCGGGACCGAGTACCTCGGCGCCGAAGTCTTCCAGACCTTCTGCGGCGGTCAACCCGCTGGCAGCAATCAACCCGCCAAGGTGCGCGTCACCGCCACCAGCCATGGCAACCGTGTCACTGGCAATGAGGTCGGCCGCAGCGAAAAAGTGACCGGCGATGAGCCCGGCACCTGCAAGAGCGTTACAGGCACCGAGTACATCTCGGCCAACCAGTCCGCGTCCTACTGCGGTGGCGTTGACCCCTCGGTCCGCAAGGTGGGCCGCAGCCAGACCCTGGGCGGCCAAGCCGTCAGCGGCGTCATGGTGGGCCGCAGCGAGCGCGTCACTGGCGATGAGGCTGGTTCAGGCCGCCATCTGACCGGCGATCAATACCTCGGTTCCGACGCCAGTGTTCCTGGCCGTGCCGCGACCAAGGTCAGCAGCCAAAACACCCTGCGTGGCACCGGCGTGACCGGGACCTCCGTGGGCCGCAGCGAGCGGGTCACCGGCGATGAGGCCGGCAGCTGCCGCAACGTGACTGGCGATGAATACATCGGTAGTCAGCAGTTTGACGGCTTCTGTGGCACTCGCCCTGCGCCCGAAGCCGCCAAGGTGGGCTTCAGCATCACCAACCGCAACCAGGTCGTCAGCGGCAGCCGCACCGGTCGTTCCGAAAAGGTCACCGGTGATGAACCCGGTAGCTGCAAAGTCGTCACCGGCACCCCCTACGCCGGGCTCGAGCAGGCTGGTGATTTCTGCAACACCGCTGCCGTCCGTGCCGTCCGTGAGCGGACTCCCGTTCGCAACGCCAACCGCATGACCGGCATTCAGCCCGGCATTGGTGGTTCCCTGACCGGCGCCGAGCGTGGCGCCTGCGAAGACATCACCGGTACTCCCTACGTCGGCGCCGATCAACAGGCCAGCGCCTGTGGCACCGCCCCCAGCCGCGATGCTGACTTTCCCCAGGCTCTGAATGGTGCTGACTGGCAACAGTTCAGTGTTCAGTCCCCTGCCCGCGCTGCCCAACAGGAGCGCGAAAGCACAGGTCGTGTGACCGGCAGCACCTACGAGCAAGGCGGACGAATCACTGGCCCTTTCGACATGGCCAGCGGCAAGATCACCGGCACTGAGCAATTCCGCTTCGACCGTCGCGCCAACCAGCGTCTGGCCCAGGCGCAACAGCCCGCCGCCATCGCCGCTGCTGAAGAGCCCGTCTCCCGGGTCACCGGTGAGGGTTCCGGCACCAAGATCACCGGCGACGACTGGGATCGCGGAGACCGCGTCACCGGCACCGAGGGCAGATCTGCCCGTCGCCGCAACCCCACCCGCGTTGGCCCGATGAGCGGCATGCCTGGCGCCCAGAACAAGCGCAACCAGGAAGTGCCTGCTCCGAACAACAAGGTGACCGGCTCCAGCGGCAGCACCGATCAGGGTTCCCTGATCACGGTCTCCGGCGGCGCCCGGGGCTAAGGAGTACTCCGCAATGCGTCGGCGTTCCGCCACTAACGAGAGGCCGCTTGCTCCCACGGCCCCCAGCCGCCGCCAAAACGGCACTGGGGTCCAGGGGTCAGCTGGCCAAGCGGAATCCCCCGCTGAGCTCAACCCCAGCAGCGCCTTGAGCAAGGTTCTGCGTCAGCGTGAACTGGCGAACGCCTCACGCTTTGGCAGCTCCAGGGCGAGCCGCGTGCGGGGCAAGACCTCAGCCGTTGCTGAGATCAAGTCCAAGCTGAGTAATCCACGCAGGGTGCGCCCGGTGGCGACCCAAGTCGTCCTGGACCGCCGCTCAAGCGGCCCCGTCCACTCCGGCGGTCTGCATCCCCTGAGCAATGGGCAGGCCAACGCCGCACTGCGGGCCTACGAGGAGCAAACCCTCGGTTCCTTTGATCGGGTCGTGCCTGTCCTGAAGCGTCTCTCTGCGCTTCAGCACGAAAACAACTTTGTTGAGCAAGCCCAGCAACTGGCCGTCGCTGAGCTCGGCCATGAGCTGCCCCAGCCTGTCTTGGAGACCGCCTGGACCAGCCAGCTGGACATGCGCACCCTGTTCGCCTGGTGTGTGTTTGAGGCCTATGAACAGGCCAGCCTCTCCTTTTTCAACGACGACCCCCTAGCAGCGCAAGCCGGTAGCGCTGAGGCCGAAGCCTTCAACACCTTCCTGCTGGAGTGTGGCTTCCATCTGCTGGATGTCACGCCCTGTGCCGATGGTCGCCTGGCCCATGCCATTGCCTACGCCCTGAGGCTTCCCTTCAGCTCGGTCCGCCGCCGCTCCCACGCCGGAGCGATGTTCGACGTCGAAAACACCGTTGATCGCTGGGTCAAGACCGAACACCGCCGCTATCGCGAGGGGCTCCCCAATCCAGCCCACGCCGACACCCGGTACCTCAAAACCGTCGTCTACCACTTCAGCTCGAAGGACCCTTGCCATGAGGGCTGTGCTGCCCATGGCAGCGACGACACGGCAGCTGCCGCCCAGGGCCTGCAGCGCCTACAGGATTTCCAGCAGGCCGTTGAGAACAGCTTCTGCTGTGGAGCCTCGGTGGATCTGCTTTTGGTCGGGATGGACACCGACACCGACGCCATTCGGGTCCACGTCCCCAGCGCCGACGGGAAGACCAACCTCGAGAGCTGGCTGGATGCCCGCGATGTCTACGCCGCGACCCGCTCGATGCGTGCCGATCAGGCCCGGATTGAGATCGAGAACCAGGTCAAAGCCGCAGCAGCCGCAACACCGGATGAGGGCATGGTCAAGCTGATCAGCCGCCTGATCGAGAACAACCTCTCCCAGATCGACTACGTCCGCCAGTACCACGGCGGCAGCTACAGCGACTTCGGCCACGCCGAGCGCTTCATTGGTGTCGGCATCGGGTTCAAGGAGATCCACCTGCGCAACCTGACCTACTTCGCCTACATGGACACCGTTGAAGAGGGCGCCCCTGATCTCGATGTCGGGGTCAAGATCTTCAAGGGACTCAACGTCTCCCGCGGCCTACCGATTCCTGTGGTGCTGCGCTTCGACTATCACGGTGCCGTCCCCGGTGCTCGGGAGAGGGCCATCCAGCACTGCGAGCGGGTCAAGGCTGCGATCGAGGCCCGCTATAGCGAGCTCTGCGAACAAGGACTCCTTCACACCCTGCTCACCGTGAGGGATCGGGATCGGCACGTGCCGGCCGAGACCGTAAGTTCCTCAATCACGTTCAACACAGGAGGGGGGCACTGACATGTTGATCTGCAAAGTTGTGAAGCCACTGGTTTCCACCAACCGCATCGCTGACTTTCAGCACAAGCATCTTCAGGTGGTGCTCGATGGCAGCACTCAGAAGGTGGCCGTCGATGCAGTCGGTGCCATCCCCGGGGATTGGGTGATCTGCGTCGGTAGCTCCGCCGCCCGCGAAGCCGCCGGCAGCAAGTCCTACCCCAGCGATCTAACGATCGTCGGGATCATTGACCATTGGGATCCCGAGGCCGGCAAAGAAATGGCCGCGGGTAAACCCCAAGGGGACGCCAAGTAATGGAAATCATGCAGGTGATGGGATCGATGGTCTGCACCCAACGGGTGGAGGGTTTCGCGCACCAAACCCTGCGAATCCTGCGCAACAACAAAGGCAAGTTGAGCGTGGCCACCGATCCGGTGGGCGCCTCCCCCGGCAACTGGGTGTTCACGGCCAGTGGCTCCGCCGCTCGCCATGCCACCGGCAACGCCAACCTCTTCACCGATCTCACGATCGGCGGAATCATCGACCACTGGTCGCCCGACGGCTAAGGAGCCCCTGGTTCCTCCCAGCCAGCCTGGGTCCACTCCGTTATCTCCAGCGACCATCCACCGGGCTTAGCCCATCACCGTCATGGCCACACCACGTTCCCGAGCTACCAGCACTTCAGCCAGCGCTAAATCCAGCGCAGCCGCGAAGCCCGCTGCCGCCAAGCCGGCCGCCGGGACCACTCCGGTGACCGCCATCCCCGCAGCGGCTGCCAAGGCCACCACCG